>DASXTT010000118.1:0-11882 GCA_036505255.1 Planctomycetota bacterium
AAGTCGGAGACGGTGCGGATCCCCCGGAGGATGACCCCCGCCTTCTTGCGGCGGACGTAGTCCACCACGAGCCCGTCGAAATGCTCGACGGCCACGTTCTTCTCGTGGCGGGTGACCTCCTTGATCATCTCGACCCGCTCCTCGCGCGTGAAGAGCGCCTGCTTGCCGGGATTGTCGGCGACGGCCACGATGAGGTTGTCGAAGACGCGCACCCCGCGACGGATGACGTCGAGGTGCCCGTTCGTGATCGGGTCGAACGATCCCGGGTAAACCGCGATGCTCATTTCATTTCTCTGCAATCAGTTGTCCGCCGGTCTTCGACTCACGACCCCCGACTCAAGACTCATGACTTCCCGACAGAACCGTCAGCTGGGTCTTCCGACGCTCCGGTACGTGAATCCCGCCTCTTTCATCTTTTCCGGATCGAACAGGTCGCGTCCGTCGATGACCGTCGGGTGCGCCATGACCTTCTTCAGCTTCGCCAGGTCGAGCTCGCGGAATTCCTTCCACTCCGTGAGCAGGAGGGCGCAGTCCGCCCCGCGGGCCGCCTCGTAGGCCGTGCGCGCCGTGCGGAGCCCGGGCAGCTCCTCCCTCGCCCGCTCCATCGCCTGCGGATCGTACGCCCGGACGTCGGCGCCCCGCTCGAGGAGCGCCTTCACCACCTTCAGGGCCACCGATTCCCGCACGTCGTCGGTGTCCGGCTTGAAGCTCAGGCCGAGCGCCGCGATCCGCTTGCCCTTGACGATCCACAGCTCGCGCTCGACCTTCTTGAGGAACAGGTCGCGCGCCTCCCCGTTGATCCGCTGGACCTCCCGCAGGAGCCGGAAATCGTACCCCAGCTCTCGGGAGATCGCCTCGAACGCGGCGACGTCCTTCGGGAAGCACGATCCGCCGTAGCCGATCCCGGAATGGAGGAAGGCCGGCCCGATCCGCCGGTCCATCCCCATCCCGCGGGTCACCATCTGCACGTCCGCGCCCGCGAGGTCGCACAGCGCCGCGAGGGCGTTCGCGTACGAGATCTTCAGCGCCAGGAAGGAATTGGACGCGTGCTTGATGAGCTCGGCGCTCTTGATGTCCGTGCAGAGGACGGGCGCCTTGAAGGGCTCGTACAGCTCCCGGAGGATCATCTCGGCGCGCCGGGACTCCGCCCCGAAAACGATCCGGTCGGGGTGGAGCGTGTCCTGGACCGCCGCCCCCTCGCGCAGGAATTCCGGGTTGGAGGCGACGTCGAAATCGGCGCCCCGCGGCGCGTACTTCGTGATCACCTGACGGACCCGCTCGCCCGTGTGGACCGGAACCGTGCTCTTGTCCACCACGAGCCGGTATTCCTTCAGGGATTTCGCGATGTCGCGCGACACCGCCTCCATGAAGGAGAGGTCCGCCGTGCCGTCCGGCCTCGGAGGGGTCGGCACGCAGATGAACACCACGCGCCCGAAGGCGACCGCCTCCGCGTTCGAGGTCCCGAAAGAGAGGCGGCCGGCCCGGACGTTCCGCCGCACCAGCTCCTCGAGCCCGGGCTCGTAGATCGTCGGACGCCCCCGGCGGAGCTTCGCGATCTTGGCGCGGTCGACGTCGACGCACAGGACGCGGTGGCCGCGCTCCGCGAAGCACGCCCCGGTGACGAGGCCGACATGGCCGGTGCCGATGATGGAGGTTTTCATGGGCTTATTTGGAGGTCCTCATGAACGTGGGGACGAACGTCACGTAAAACCGGCGCTCGTCGCGTCCCACGTCCTCCTCGAAAACGACCTCGAGCTGGAAGTCGTGGAAGTCGCGGATCAGCGACCCCTTCCGGCTGATGAAGTCGTTCGTCTTGAAGTCGAACTGGGCGTCCGCGGTCACGCGCCATTTGTCGGTCAGGTTCCACCGGGCCCCGACCGTGAAGGCGTTCGTGACGTCGAAGACGAACACCTGGCCCAGGGCGAGAGCCAGGCCCTCCCGGGGCCGCACCGTCACGAGGTACTCGCGGGCCTCCTCCTGCCGGTGGACGGGATTGTATTCGCCCGTGGCCCGGGCCTCCAGAAAATTGCCGGCGGTGCGGAGGACGGCGTCCCAGTGGAGGTTCGACCAGTCCCGCTCCTCGAAAACCCCCGTCGCGTCGTGCGGGGCGAGCGTGATCCAGTTGAAGGGGTAGGAGAAGTTGGAGGCGCGGAACCCGACGGTGTCCCGGGGGGCGTCGGGGTAATACTCGATCTCGGCCCCGACCTCGAGAAAGTCGAGCGTGCGGAAGCTCTCGCCGTCGATGACCTTGGTCTGGAACCGGTGGCGCATCTCGAAGGAGAACTCCTGGAAATCGTCGAAGCCGTCGGTCGGATCGTATTGGAAGAGCCCTGAGGGGGCCAGCGTGTTCGAAAAGGCGGCCGCGGCCCGCGCCTCGAGGTGGATGATGTGGCGCAGGCGGTTCAATCCCACGAGTTCCCACCGGAAATCGTGGACGCCGACGATGTCCGTGGCCGCCCGGAGCCCGGCGGTGGCGAGGAAGCGGTCGGCGGGGTCCCCGTTGAGCGCGTCCTGGTAGCCCGTGACCCGCGCCTCCGCGAAGGGGGAGAGGCTGAGGGGGCCGAGGGGGAGCGCCACCACCCAGGAGGTGAGCGAATCGAGGCGCCACGTGGAGGGGCTCGGCAGGCCCAGGGCGTCGTCGAAGCGCTGGCGGAGGTTGACCACCTCCAGCTCCTGGCTGAAGGTCAGGCTTCCGATCGGGCCGGTGACGGCGGGCTGGTCGAACAGGAAAGCCTTCGCCTTGGGCAGGTATTCGACCTGCGTCTGGAAGTTGTTGATCCGATAGCGCGTCTCGAGGTAGGCGGCCCGGTTTTTCTCGAGGACGCGCAGGTAGGCCACCGTCTCCTGCTCCTTCCCCTCCTTGAACTCCTTTTCGAAGAATTCCTCGAGGACGTTCCGGTCGCTGAGCCAGGAGCTCTCGAACTCGAGGCGCACGTTGCCCGACAGGGCCTGGCGGTGGAAGAGGCGCGCCCGGCCCCGGTCGGCCCGGATCAGCGGGAGGAAGCGGGCATCAAAATCGTTGTCCGGGTCGGGTCCCCGGTCCCTGAGGTAATAGGTATCCAGGTAGCCCTCGTAGTCGCCCCACCGCCAGGAGGGGTCGATGCCCCCGGCCCAACCGCGGGTCTGGCGCCAGTCGACTTCCCAGCGCAGCTTGCCCCAGTCCTTGTCGTCGTCCTTGTCGTTGCCGTCGCTCCAGGGATTGAAGCGGTCCACGAACCCCTTGGAGAGCTTCAGCCCCCAGTCCGATTCCACGGAGAGGCCGAAGCGGTTCGTCCGGCCCCCTTGAATGCGTTCCAGCGGGAGGGCCGACACGGCGGCCAAGTGGACCGAGAAGGAAGGCCAGAAGAAGATCGGCACTCCCCAGAAATAGACCGTGGCCCAGTTGCCTCCGACGCGCAGGTCCTCCGGCTTTCCGAGCAGGAGGGCGAAAGGACCCTTGGCCTCCTTGGGATCCTGGGGCCATTTCCAGTCGAAGTCCGCCTCGTTCAACGCGACGGAGTAATGAGGAGCGCCGAACGTGCACGTGGAGATCGTGACGTCGTACGCCTTCATGGTCCCTTCCCCGGGCGGCGTGATCCCCGGCAGGCCGAGCGTCGCGCTCCGCACCGCCTCGAACGCCTCGGTCGTCCCCTCCACCGTCAGCAGGAGCTCCTTGGCGCGGAGCGTGACGGCCATTCGATCGTCGGGTCCCGAACGCTGGTCCGCCCGGAGATCGAAGAAGTAGCCGCGCCGGGTGGCGGCGTCGAAATAGAAGCGCTCGAACCTCAGGGTCTCCGTCTTCTTCGTCTTGACGTCCTGCCTCGTGAAGGTGACGTTCCCCTCGGCGTACATCTGCCGGATGGAAGAAAGTCCGAGCTGCGCCCATCCCTCCTGGGCCCCCTGGAGGTCCGACCAGACGATCATCCGATCCGCCCTCAGCGTCCCATCCTTGTCCTGCAGGCGGACTCCGGTCATGGTCACGCCCTGAAGGAAGGCGACACGTTTGCCCTTTTCGACCCAGATCACGGCATGGTCGACCTTCAGCTCCCCCTCCTGCGCGGGAGGCCGGGCTTCTTGGGCTCGGGCGGCCCCGGCGGCTCCGATCAGGGCGAGGGGCACGAGGACCGGGAGGAGTCTCATTTCTCCAGCTCCGCCCAGTTTCCTCCGCGGGACAGGCTGACTTTCAAGGGTACGCTCATCGGAAAGGCGCGCTCCATCTCCTCGCGCAGGAGCTCCGACGCGGCCTCCGCCTCGCCCTCGGGGGATTCCACGACGAGCTCGTCATGGACCTGCAGGATCATCTTGGCCTTGAGCCGTTCCGCGCGGAGGCGCCGCCACACGCCGATCATCGCGAGCTTCATGATGTCCGCCGCCGTCCCCTGGATGGGGGCGTTGACCGCGATCCGCTCCGAGGGGTTCCGAATCACGGTGTTCTTGCTCGTCAGGCCCGGAACGTACCGACGCCGGCCCAGCGCCGTCGTCACGAACCCGGTCTTCCGCGCCGTCTCCAGCGACTGGTCGATGAATTCCTTCACCCGGGCATAGCGCGCGAAATACCGGGCGATGAACTCCTGCGCCGTGCGGTGGTCGATGCGCAGCCGCTGAGCCATGCCCCCGGCGCTCATTCCGTACAGGATCCCGAAGTTGATCTCCTTCGCCTTGCGCCGCTGGTCGTCCGTGACCGCCGCGGGGTCCACCTCGAATATTTCGGCCGCCGTCGCGCGATGGATGTCGCGATTCTCCCTGAAGGCCGAGGTCATCCGGGGATCCGCGGAGAGGTGCGCCATGACGCGCAGCTCGATCTGCGAGTAGTCCGCGGAGACGTAGAGGGCGCCCGGGGCCGGCACGAACGCCGTCCGGATCAGGCGGCCCTCGGGGCTGCGGATCGGGATGTTCTGCAGGTTCGGGTCGCTCGAGGAGAGGCGGCCCGTCGCGGCGACCGCCTGGTTGTATGAGGTGTGCACCCGTCCGGTCTCCGGATGGATCATCGCCGGCAGGGCGTCGACGTAGGTGCCCCGGAGCTTCGCGAGCTGGCGGTACTCGAGGAGCTTGTCCGGAAGCGGGTGGTCGGCCGCGAGCTTTTCCAGCACCGCCACGTCGGTCGAGAGGCCCGTCTTCGTCTTCCTCCCGGGCTTGAGGCCGAGCTTCTGGAACAGGATCCGCTGGAGCTGCTTCGGCGAGTCGAGGTTGAACGGCTCCCCGGCGAGGCGGTGCACCTCGTCCATCGCCGCCCGCATCCTCGAGGAGAATTCCTGGGAGAGGCGCCGGAGCACGGCCGCGTCGATCCGGACCCCGGTCCGTTCCATGTCGAGCAGGATGCCGATGAGGGGCAGCTCGACGTCGCGCATGAGGTCGGACAGGCCGTCCTTCGCGAGGCGCTCCTCGAGGATCGGAACGAGCCGGAAGACGACGTCGGCGTCCTCCCCGCTGTAGTCGCGCGCCCGGTCGACGGGGACCTGGTCGAAAGTGGTCTGCTTCGCCCCGCGCCCGGCGACATCCTCGAAGAGGATCATGTCGTGGCCGAGATACTCGCGGCAGATCGACGCGAGGTTGTGCGGCCCCTTGTCCGGGTTCACGAGGTACGAGGCGACCATCGTGTCGAAGGCGATCGAGGCGACCTCCACCCCGTGGCGGGAGAGCACGAGGGCGTCGTACTTGATGTTCTGGCCCACGATCCGCCGCTCCGGATCCTCGAGGAGGGGCCGGAGCGCGTCGAGAACCTCCTTGAGCGGCCGCTGGGGGGGCGCGCCCAGGTAGGTGTGCCCCACCGGAATGTAGCGGGACTCCCCTTCGCGGACGCACACGGTGATCCCCACGATGGCGGCGCGCATCGGATCGGCCGAGGTCGTCTCCAGGTCGAGCGATATCGTGCGCGCCTTCCGGAGCCCCGCGACGGTCTCCCTCAATTCCTCGGGGGTGAACACGGTCCGGTAGTTTTCGTAGGAGATCGTCTTCCGCTCCGGGGCGGGCGCCTCCCCGAGTTCCTGGAGGAGCTTCGTAAACTCGAGCTCGCGGAAGAGCTGCGCGAGCCGCGCCTTGTCCGGGGTTCCCGGCTTGAGATCGTCGATCGTCACGGGCAGGGGGACGTCGGTCTTGATCGTGGCGAGCCGGCGCGAGAGCTCGGCCCCCGCGCGGTCCCGCTCCAGGAGCGCCCGCCAGCGGGCTTCGACCCGGTCGAGATGGCGGTAGATCTCGCCGATGGACCCGTGCGCCTGGACCAGTTTCGCGGCCGTCTTTTCGCCGATCCCGTGCACGCCGGGGATGTTGTCCGTCGGGTCCCCCATCAATCCCTGGACGTCGATCACGCGTTCCGGGGGGACCCCGAATTTCGCGACGACCTGGTCGATCCCGGTCCACTGCTCCTTCATGTCGTCGTACAGGAGAATCCCCGGCCGGTCGTCCCCCCTGTTCTTGGTCACGAGCTGCATGAAATCCTTGTCGCCGGTCAGGATCACGGTGTCGATCCCCTGCGCGACCGCCTGCCGGGCGAGGGTGCCGATGACGTCGTCGGCCTCGACCTCCGGGGCCTCGACGGCCGGAATCGCGAACATTTCCGGAAGCTTCTTGATGACCGAGATCTGCTTCGACAGGTCCTCCGGCATGGGGGCGCGGTTCGCCTTGTACTTCGGGTAAAGATCGTCGCGGAACGTCCTCCCCGGGGCGTCGAAGACTACGCCGAGATAGTCGGGCGAGTGCTGGCGCCCGAGCCGGACGAGCATGTTGGCGAAAACGAAGATGGCGTTCGTCGGGAATCCCGTGGAGGTGGCGAGCCCCCGGAGGCCGAAAAACGCGCGGTAGAAGTAGGAGGAGCCGTCCACGAGGAAAAGCGTGCGCATGCGCCGCGCCAACATACACGAGAACGCAAAACCTGTCAGCTTCCGCCTGAGGGCGGAGTCCCGAAGTCCGGAGTCCAATATCCATGGCCTTGGCGACGGCCGACCAGGTATTGGATCGGCTTCGCCATGGGCATTGTCCGCACGAAAGTTCCGACCCATGGGGTCCCATGCCCGCGTGTCGTGTCGCCCCGACTCTCGACTCCCGACTCACGACTCATGACTTCGAGTCGTGCCTGTTCGCTCTTGTGCCGGCATCAGTCGGGGGTTAGACTTCGCCGGGTCGACCGGTGCCACTCTCCGGATTTTTGAAAGGCCTGTCCCGGAATCACCGTCTGTAATCGAGGCGGTTCCATCTGCTGGTTGCGGGGCCGTTTTGTCGGCGTCGGGCAGTAGGGGGTCCGTACGACGGACGGGGCGTGAACGGGGGGCCGATGGATCCGAAAGTCATCCTTGAGACGGCGCGTCTTCGCGAAGAGATCTCGGCGATCGAGGCCCTGATGCTCATGCAGGAGGGGGACGCCCACCTGCCCGAACTCTTCGAGACCGCGGACCTGCTCAACCGGCGCCTTCACGGCGGCGCCGTCACCTACGTCCGCTCGAAGCAGATCCACTACACGAACATCTGCCGGGCCGAGTGCCGCTTCTGCCCCTTCTGGAGGCGGAAGGGCCAGCGCGGGGCCTTCGCCCTGAGCGTCGGCGAGATTCTCCGCCAGATCCACGACGCGGGCCCGATCCGGCAGGTCGAGCTGCAGGGCGGCCTCAACGCGGACCTCGCCCTCCCCTACTTCATCGAGCTGCTGCGGTCCATCAAGATCGAATACCCGAACCTGCACATCCACGGGTTCTCGCCGAGCGAGGTTTACTTCATCGCCCGCCGGTCGCGCACGACCCCCTTCGACGTCCTGAAGCGGCTCCGCGCCGCGGGCCTCGACTCGCTTTCCGGCGACTCGGCGGACATCCTCAACGACAAGCTCCGGAAGAAGCTCGCCCCGGACAAGCTCCGGACGAACGACTGGGTCGAGATCCTCCGCACGGCGCACCGGCTCGGGATTCCCACGACCGCCACGATCCTCTTCGGGCACGTCGAGGACGAGATCCAGTTCGGGGAGCACCTGGACATCGTCAAGAACCTCCAGCGCGAGACGGGCGGGATCGTCGCCTTCGAGCCCATCCCCTTCCTCCCCGCCGGGACCGAGCTCGCCCACGACCGGCGATGCCATGGAATCGGGAGCGTCGAGCAGATCCTCAAGGTGATCGCCATCTGCCGGATCTTCTACGCCCGCACCATCCGCACGATCCAGCTCGACTGGACCAAGGTGGGCCTGGTCACGCTGCTTCGCGGCCTCGACACGGGCGTGAACGACCTCGGGCCCCTCGCGGTGGACGCCACCGAAATCCGATCCCCCGAGGTGAACGGCAAGCTGGTCCTCCCCGTCTCCGTGCTCCGCTCGATGCTCCACAAGGCGGGGAAGAATCCCGTCGAGCGCGAGCCGTGGTCGGCCCGGTCCATCACCAAGGTGAAGCCTCGGATTGAGGAGCCCGTCCTGGTGTGAGCCGTCATCCGAATGTCCGAAGTCCGAGATCCGATGTCTGATGTCTGATAACGGCCCGGACCCTCAAAGCCAGACGATTTGGTGATCTCCGGCAAATGGATCCAGCGTCTCTTTGAGTTCATCAAGCAGGCGTGGACCGGCAACCGCGATGAAGTACCACACCGGCACCACGCGCTCCTGCAGTTTTCCTTCCGGCGTGAAGTGGGCGGCCAGCTTGCGCGCCCGCTCCGCGGCCACGACGTCGGCGTCCTTCGCCGCCGTCACGATCCTCTCGCGGAACGCGGCCAGCACCGAGGAGATTTTCTCGCGGGTCTTGCGCGCCAGCTCCCGAAGCGGCGCGTCGGCCCCGGATTCGATCGCCTCCAGCCGCGCACGGCCGTGCGAGGCCAGGTCGTCCACCGTGGCGAGAACGTCGGCGCCGGACCGAAGGGCGGCGCGGCGGCGAAGAGCCTCCTCGCCCGCCAGGAGATCGGCGCCGGTGACCTCGAGGGACGCCGCGACGCGCGCGGCGCGGGGATCCACGAGCGTCGCCGTGATTCGCGGCGCGGCGATCGGGCCCGGCAGGCCGAAGAACTCGTACAGCTCCCGGAGCTGGGCGAGGTAGCCGGCCTCGTTCGGACCGGCGACCGTGAGAGCCGCGGGAAGGACCGTGTCCTGCAAGATCAGCCGTAGCGCCACCCCCGCCGAAAGCCGGGCGCCCGTGGGCGGCGTCCCTTCGACACGCACCCGCCGGGGTCCCTCGAAGGCATACACGTTGGAGCCGAGGGAATGGCCGAGGGCACGCTCGAATCCCAGGGACTTCAGCCGCTCGCCTCCCTCGTCGACCAGCCGCTGGACCCGGCCGGGGTCGGACAGGGCCTTCCGGAAAACCTCCTGGGCCCGGGGGCCGTCGAGCTGGCGGGGCTCGACGACGAGGAGTTCATCGCGGAAGAGCGCGCGAAGGAGCCGCGTGAAGTCGGCGGCCACCGGGCCGCGCTCGCAATCCCGCAGGATGCGCAGGGCCTCCCGCGCGCCCTCCGCTTCCGGCAGCAGCGACGCCAGGAGGTCGAGGTCGAGCCGCGCCTCGCGGAAGGCGAGCGCGCCGTCGGAGGACCACGGAGTCTCGAGGGCGCGCAGGGTCCCCGACCGGTCGGGGAGCGCGATCCGGTTGAGCCCCTCGGCGTGGTCGTCGTCGGAATGGTTCCAGAAGACCGGCACGGCCGGGACACCGGCCGCCTCCAGCCGGCGGGCCCATCTCACGGCGGAAATGGCCTTGTAGACGTTGTACAGGGGTCCGAGCGCCACGGAAGGCTGCTGCCCCGCCACGACGGCGGCGGCGCCGGACTTCAGCTTGTCCCGGGCCGGCCCCGGATCGAGGCGCGCGACCACCTCGGGCTCCAGGCCGCGCGAGGCAACGTGTCGGGCATGGGCCGCGAGCGCGGCCTCGTCGCGCCACGAAAGGGGGAATCGGCTCCGAAGCCGGGGGTCGTCGCCGGCGAAGGCGACGGCCAGCGGGCGGAAGTGGTCGGGCAGCGCCGAGAGCGGGACGCGCTCGATGCGCATGGATGAACTGATCCTCGTGGTGAGCCAAGGATGATTCTGTCAGGTGAAGAGAAGTTTGTCATCCACCGGGAGAGGATTCAATCGATACCGTCGAGCCGGTCGAACTATTGGGCCTCCCGGGGCCTGGGTCCGTTTCGAGATCCCAGATCCAAGACTCCAGCCTCCCGAAGTGCCCAGCTTCGAGTATCAAGGCCCGAGGTCCTTCGAATTCGTTCGTGTATTCGGACTTGAAGCTCGCAACTTCGGAATCTGGGATCTGGGATCTGGGATCTGGAAACTGGAAACTGACCCACCACCGCCTCCCGGCCGGGGTTGTCAAGGCGGCCCGGCCGTGGTAAAGTGGCGACCGCTCCGAACGCCATGAAGATTCTCGTTGTCGGCTCCGGCGGCCGCGAGCACGCCCTCATCTGGAAGATCGCGCAATCCCCCCTCGTCGAGAAAATCTACGCCGCTCCCGGGAACGCGGGCATCGCGCGGCAGGCCCAGTGCGTCGACATCACTCCCGACAACCTCGAGGGGCTCGCCGACTTCGCCGCGCGGGAGAGCGTCCACCTGACCGTGGTCGGCCCCGAGGCGCCGCTCTGCCGGGGGATCGTCGACCTCTTCCGCGAGCGCAAGCTCCGGATCTTCGGGCCGTCGAAGGCCGCGGCGGAGCTCGAGGGGAGCAAGGTCTTCTGCAAGGAGCTCCTGCGGCGGAACGGGATCCCGACGGCGGGGTTCCGGGTCTTCTCCGAGGCCGCCTCGGCGCGGATCTTCCTGAAGACGGCGCCCTTCCCGCTCGTCGTGAAGGCGGACGGCCTGGCCGCCGGCAAGGGGGCGGTCGTCTGCGCGAACCTCTCCGAGGCGGAGGGCGCGATCGAGCAGATGATGGTGAAGCGCGCCTTCGGGGAGGCCGGGGCGCGGGTCCTGATCGAGGAATTCCTGAGCGGCGTGGAGGCGTCGGTCATCGCCTTCGTGGACGGGCGGACCATCGCGATCATGGAGTCCGTGCAGGACCACAAGCGGGTCTACGACGGGGACCGCGGGCCGAACACGGGGGGCATGGGGGCCTATTCGCCCGCGCCGGTGGCGGCCGAGCGGGAGGCGGAGCGGGTCGAGCGCGAGATCCTGGTGCCGGTGGTGCACGCCCTGAACAAGGAGCAGCGCCGGTTCGAGGGAATCCTCTACGCGGGGATCATGTACACGAAGAGCGGCCCCAAGGTGATCGAGTTCAACGTCCGCCACGGCGACCCCGAGTGCCAGGCGCTCGTCGTGCGGCTGAAAAGCGATCTCGTGCCGATCCTGAACGCCGTGATCGACGGCCGGCTGGAGGAGTCTTCGATCGAATGGGATCCCCGGCCCGCGGTGTGCCTGGTGGTCGCTTCGGGCGGTTATCCCGGAAGGTACGAGGTTGGCTACGAGATCTCGGGACTCGCGGAGGCCGAAGCGACGGCCGACACGGTCGTCTTTCACGCGGGCACGATGGCGAAGGAGGGCAAGGTCGTGACGTCGGGGGGGCGCGTGCTCGGCGTCACGGCGCTGGGGGCGGACCTGCGGGCGGCCCAGCAGGCGGCCTACGCGGCGGCGCGGAAGATCAACTTCACGGGGATGCACTACCGGACCGATATCGCGAGCAAGTTGCTGAGATAGACTTCAGACTTCAGACATCAGACTTCAGTCCGAATTGCATGCTGACAGCCTGCCTCTGCTGAAGTCTGATGTCTGATGTCTGAAGTCTGATTTCTGGCTGGTGGTATGCCCGGCAGGAGTTGAACCTGCAACCTTTGGCTCCGGAGGCCAACGCTCAATGGGCGTGTACTAGAAGTGTACGCCATACAGCCCACCATAGCAACGGTCATGCTATCGCAAGCTGTAACAGGGAGGGCGTAGGGGAACGATCCCCAGGCGGGAAGTCTCCAAGGTTGCGGAACCGTTCAGAAACGGGAGTACGCGAGTTGATGAAACGGGCAATGTCGCTCCCCTTGCGAACCTG
>DASXTT010000119.1:0-9263 GCA_036505255.1 Planctomycetota bacterium
CGCCCGTCCTCGCGCTCGATGATGATGTTCGAGGGCTTGATGTCCCGGTGGAACACGCCCCGCTCGTGGGCGAACTGGACCGCGCGGGAGATGTCCCGCATGATCGCGGCCACGGCCTCCATCGTCAGCCGCCGCTGATCCTTGGCCGACGGCTCCGGACGGGGGGCCGGGAAGCCGGTGTACCCGGGGCCCACGAGCCGGGTCGTGTGGGTGGCGAGGCCGTCCCGCAGGATCCGGTCGAGCGTGGCCCCCTCGATGTACTTCATCGTGTAGTAGAAGTGATTCTCCACGGTGCCGAAATCGAAGATGGGGACGATGTTGGGGTGGACCAGCTCCGCGACCGCGCGCGTCTCGTTGTAGAACCGCTTCACGTCCTCGGCGTCGCCGTAGGGCGTGCGCACCCCGCTCGCGGTGTCGCTGTCGTGGGGAAGGAGCTTGAGCGCCACGAACCGGTTGATCTCCTTCTGCCACGCCCGGTACACGATCCCCGCCCCGCCCCGGCCGATCTCGCGCTCGAGGATGTACCGGCCGAAGTGGTTGGCCGGATTCGCCGCGGCGCTGCGCACATCGGAGGGGACGTCGAGGTCGAAATCGCGCGACGCCGTCTCGAGCGCCTCGTGCACCGAGGCGGCCATCTTGGCGAAGAGGAAGGGCACGTCCGCGCCGCACTTGGCGCACGTGTAGTCCGGCGACCCCGCGGCCGTGGCGCTCCCGACCTCGACCGGGGCGCCGCACTGGGGGCAGGCGTAGAGGAGGAGGTTCTGGAACTGGAGCGCGGTCTCCACCGAGTCCCGCTTGATGTACCCCCGCTTCACGAGGATCTCCCCCAGCCGGGGAAGGGGGACGATTCCCAGGTCGATGAGCCGCCCCTGGAGGCGCAGGGCCTCGTTCACCTGGAAATCCGTGGCCAGGCCGCGTTCGATCAGGATCTGGCCGAGAAGGGATCCCTTGGGCCCGGGCGCCTCCGCCACGAGGCGGCGCTGGAGTTCGAGAAGCCGGTCGAGATCCGCCTGCTTGATATAGCCGCGGGCCACCATGACGCGGCCCAGCTTGCGGGCGGGATTGCGCTCCTGGGCCGTGAGACAGTCGTAGAGCTGCTCGCGGGTCAGCAGGCCTTCCCGGACCGCGATGCGGCCCAGCAGCAAATCGCCTTTGGTCGATGACACGGCGCGAATCCTTGATGTCGGGAGGGTGGGAAGACAGGCCTACTGTAGCAAAAACGGAGGCGGCTAAGCGGACCGAAGTAGGTAGGTAGTTGGCGACCTTGCGGGCCGCTTATCCTGAGCGGAGCGCAGCGGAGTCGAAGGATATCCCTCGACCCGCCTCCGGCCCTTCGCCAGGCTCAGGGCCGTCCTGAGCAAGGTCGAAGCGCGGCTCGCTCGGGATAAGCAGGGCCATGTTGACTGTCGCTTTGCGTAAGAACCTGGTTGGCCCTGCTTACCAGCGGCCGACGGCCGCCGCGATCTCGTCGGCGTCCCCTTCGAGGAGCGTCCGGACGTCGAAGAGGATCCGGTCGCGCTGGACCCGGGCGAAGATGCAGGGGGTGTTGGCCCGGAGCGCCGCCGAGGCCGAGTCGAGCGACCCGCGGGAGGGCCGGACCGCCACGACCTTCGTCGGCAGCTTGTGGCCCGGGACCGACCCGCCGCCGACCTCGGACGTGTCGTCGAGGATTTCCACGGAGATCCCCGGGAGGGGCTTGAGCTTCGCCGCCAGCTCGAGGGCGCGCCGCTCCAGCTCGTCCGCCGTCGCCCCGAGCATGGCCAGCGTCGGGAGTTCCCTCATCAGTCGATCGCGGTCGAAATAGAGCTTGAGCGTCGCCTCCAGGGCGGTGAGCGTGAGCTTGTCCACGCGCAGGGCCCGGAAGATGGGGTTCTTCCGGATCGTCCCCACCCATTTCGCGGAGCCGACGATGATGCCCGCCTGCGGCCCGCCGAGGAGCTTGTCCCCGCTGAACGTGATCACGTCGGCGCCCGAGGCGACGCTCTCGCGCACGCCGGGCTCTCCCTGGATTCCGAAGGGGGCCAGATCGGCCAGGGCGCCCGATCCCAGGTCGTCCATGACCGGCAGCTTGTGCTTCCGGCCGAGGGCGATCAGCTCCTCGAGCGTCGGCGCGGCCGTGAATCCGACGACCCTGAAGTTCGACGTGTGGACGCGCAGGAGCAGGGCCGTTCCGTCCCCGATCCGCTTTTCATAATCGGAGATGTAGGTCTTGTTCGTGGTGCCGACCTCCACGAGCCGGCAGCCGCTCATCTGCATCACGTCCGGGATGCGGAACGAGCCGCCGATCTCGACGAGCTGGCCGCGCGAAACGATGACCTCCCGACCCGCGGCGAGGGTGGTCAGCGCGATCAGCGTCGCGCCCGCGTTGTTGTTGACGACGGTCGCCGCCTCCGCCCCGGTGAGGCGGCGGATCAGGTCGACGACGTGGGTCTCCCGGATGGAGCGATCGCCGGTCGCGCGGTCGACCTCCAGCAGGGAGTACCCGCGCTGTTCGGAGGCGATGGCGTCGAGGGCCGACTTGGCCAGGACCGCCCGGCCCAGCCCGGTGTGAAGGACCACGCCGGTGGCGTTGATGACGCGGCAAAGCTTCGGGGTGTTCCGCGCCTGGAGCCGCTGAAGGGCGCCCGCCAGGAGGTCGGCGGGCTCCACCGAGGCGGCGCCGCCGGACTTCATCCGCGCCCGGACCGCCTCCAGCTCCTCCCGCACGGCGTCGACGACGGGCTCGCGGCCGTGCTCCCGGATGAGCGCCTCTCCCGCGGGGGAGCCCGCGAGCTGGTCCACCGAGGGGATCTTCCGCAGCCGGTCGTTCGCTTTCGGAGCGCCTTTCGCAGCCATAAGACTCCCAGTCTACCTCGGCTGACAGTCTAACGGCACTACAACGGAATTCGAATGAAGTCCCGAGTCGTGAGTCGAGAGTCGCGGGTCGAAGTCTGACGAGTCCCGGGTCATCCGTCTCGCGTCCCGAGCCCGGAGCCGAAACCTGCGACCCGTGACTTCTTTTTTCGACTCTCGACACGCGACACTCGACTCCAGACTTGCCGGTGGAGTACAACGTTCGGCAAGAAAGGGGATTCCCATGAAAAGAAGCGGCAGCGCGGTGTGGCGCGGCGGGCTGAAGGACGGCAAAGGGGAGGTTTCCACCGGGAGCGGGGCGTTGAAGTCCCTGCCCTATTCGTTCAGGGATCGCTTCGAAGACGGGACCGGGACCAATCCCGAGGAGCTGATCGCGGCGGCCCACGCGGGGTGCTTCTCGATGGCCCTCTCGGTCCAGCTGGGCTCGGCCGGGATGACGGCGCAGAGCATCAATACGAACGCGACGCTGACGATGGAGAAGCTCGAGGCGGGGTGGACGATCACGCAGATCCACCTCGACGTGGCGGCGAAGATCCCCGGCGCCGACGCGGCGGCCTTCGACAAGGCGGCTCAGAACGCGAAGGCGGGTTGCCCGGTCTCCCGCGCCCTCAACGCGAAGATCACGATGGAGGCGCGGCTGGCTTGAGGCTCCCCGGAGGGGCGGCGGCCGGGAGTTCGCCCGCCTCCGCTTCGTCCGCCGTGTCCCCCAGTTCCGTGGGACGATACCCCGGCTGCTGCGAGCGGCCCACCTCCTCGCGGTAGGCGCGGAGGATGCGCTCCTGGATCGAGGCGCGCGCCTCGGCGTGCAGCGGATGCGCGATGTCCGCGTGGCGCCGCAGCTGGCCGGGCCGCTCCGGCGGAAGGCGGTTCCCGCACTCGTTGCAGAACTTGGCGCCGAGGTGGTTCTTCATCCCGCACCCCGGGCAGCGCTCCCCGACCTTCCGCGACGGCATGGCGACGAACTCTCCGCGCGGCCCCTCGATGATCTTGACGTCGCGGACGATGAAGGCGTTGTCGAAGGTGACGCTGCAGTAGGCGCGGAGCTTGTCGGCCCGCCGGCCCGTGAGCTTGACGCGGACTTCGGTGACGTCCATCAAGCCCTCCCAACCGGCGCGATCGTCCGGACGCGGAAGATGCGCCCCTCGAGCCGCCGCGCGGCCCGGTCGGCTTCGGCCCGGGTCGCCGCCACCGCGTAGAAAGCGGACCCGCTTCCCGTCATGCGCGCCCCGGAGAGGCCCGCGGCCCGCAGGGCGGCGGGAGCCCGGCGCAACCCGGGATCCCAGGCGAACGCCGCCGGTTCGAGACGGTTGACGAGCGACCTCCCGATCCGGAGCGGGTTCCCCTCCGCCAGCACCTTCAGGAAATCTATGACCTTGGACGGGTCCGCCGTCAATGAATGCTTGAACTTTCGGAATATTGCCCCGGTCGGATTGGGGGTGCCGGGCCAGAGGAGGACGAGTTCGAGCGACGGCGCGCGGGCCACGGGGTGGACCCGCTCGCCCCGCCCGGTGCAGAGGGCCGGGGTGCCGCGCGCGAAAAAAATCGTGTCCGATCCGACCGACGCCAGGATCTCCTCCATCTCCGGGACGGTGAGCCCGAGCGAGAGGCGGCGGTCGGCGGCTCGAAGAAGTCCGGCCGCGTCGCTGCTCCCGCCGCCGAGCCCGGCCTGGGCGGGTATCCGTTTCGTGAGCCGGATCCGCAGCGGGGGGACCCTCCGGACCGCGCGCAGGGCCCGGACCGCGCGGTGGACGGTGTTGTCCGGGCCGGGGGGCGCGGCCCCCGGGGGGTCGACTTCGAGAAGATCGCGCCGGCGGACCGGCTCCACGGCGATCGTGTCGCACAAGGTCACCGGAACCATCACGGTGACGAGGTCGTGGTAACCGTCGGGACGCCGGCCGAGGACGTCGAGGTAGAGATTGACCTTCGCCGGACAGTCGATCGAGAAGGGGCGAGCCACGTCAGATCAGGATGTTGTCGATGAGGCGCGCCTTGCCGATGCGCACGGCCGCCGCGATGAGCGTCTTGCCCTTGATCTCCTTCACCGGCTCGAGGGTGTCGGAGTTGACGACGGCGATGTAGTCGATCCGCGCCCCTTTGACGCGGTGGATGACGCGCTTCATCTCCGCGGCCACCCGGACCGCGCCGCTCTCGCCCGAGCCGACCAGCTCCTCCGCGCGCTGGAGGGCGCGGTAGAGGCAGATCGCGTCCTTGCGCTGCTTGGGGCCCAGGTAGATGTTCCGCGAGCTCATCGCCAAGCCGTCCTCCTCGCGCACGGTCGGGAGGACCCGGACGTCCACGTCGAGGTTCAGGTCGGTCGCCATCCGCCGGATGAGCAGGTACTGCTGGTAGTCCTTATGCCCGAAGAAGGCGACGTCCGGCTTGACGATGTTGAACAGTTTCGCGACGACGCTCATGACGCCGCGGAAATGGTCGGGCCGGAACTGGCCGCAGAGCTTCGTGGGCAGGTCGTTCTGGTCGATGTAGGTGGCGAAGCCCTTGGGATACATCTCGGCGACCGAGGGGGCCAGGAGGACGTCCACCCTCTCGCTCTCGGCCATCCGGAGATCCTTGGCCATCTGCCGGGGGTAGCGGTCGTAATCCTCGCCCGCCGCGAACTGGAGCGGGTTGACGAACACGCTCACGATGACGGCATCGGTATCCTTCTTCGCCTGCCGCATCAGGCTCAGGTGGCCGAGGTGGAAGGCGCCCATCGTCGGGACGAAGCCGATCGTCTCGCCGCGCTTCCGGACGGCGTCGACGAAGCTCCGGACCTCCTTGATGGTCTCCACGAGGCGGATCACGGGTCTTTCCTTTCGGCCTCGCGGAGCAGCCCCCGGACGGTCCGGCCCGTTCCCGGGACCTTCCGTCCCGGACAGAGTTCCGCGAGCGGGCCGAGGACGAACCGGCGTTCCGCCATCCGGGGGTGGGGAAGGGTGAGGGTTCTCGTCGCCATCGACCGGTCGCCCCAGAGGAGGAGGTCGAGGTCGATCGTGCGGGGCCCCCACTTTTCGCGGCGCACCCGGCCGAGGGCGCGCTCCACGTCGAGGAGCCGGCGCATCAACGGGAGGGGCTCGAGCCGGGTCTCGACTTCCGCGACCGCGTTGAGGAACCGGGGCTGGTCCGTCTTTCCGACGGGATCGGTCTCGATGATGCGGGAACGCTTGCGGACGCGGACGCCGGCGATGCGGTCGAGCCTCCTCAGCGCCTCGCGGATCCGGCCGCGGCGGTCGCCGAGGTTCGAGCCCAGGCCGACGTACGCGAGGGCCATCAGAAGAGCGAATCCTCCGTCGGGGGCTCGGGGGCTCCCCCGGGGCCCGGGACGGGGCGCCGGAGAACCCGCCCGCGGATCCAGAGCGCCGGACCGATGATCGCGTAGCCCATGAATCCGAGGAAGAGGGCGAACTCGTGGAAGATCACGGCAAGGAGCGCCACGACGGCCAGCTCGACGAAGGTGACGAAGGGCCGCGGCCCGCGCAGGAGCTTGTTCACGAGGTGCGGATAGGGGATCCGGGACACCATGAGGACCGCGAGGAGGAAGACCGTGACGGGAAGCCCCGCCTGGAGAATCTTGTTGAGCGTCTCCGCGAGGGCCCATTTCCCCTCGATCGCCGCCCAAGGAATGATCGTGGAGGCGATGACGCCCGCCGCGGCGGGCGAGGGCAGCCCCGTGAACTCCCGGTGGTGTCTCTCGTCGGTCCCGGTTTCCACGTTGAACCGGGCCAGGCGCGTCGCGGCGAAACAGACGTAGATCACGCAGACCCCGAGGACCACGAGGGGCGGGAAGGACGAGCTCTCCCAGCAAAGACCGTACGTCAGGAAGGCGGGGACCGTCCCGAAGGTGAGGAAGTCGCACAGCGAGTCGAGCTGGGTCCCGAAGCTCGAGGCGGTCCGGGTCATCCGCGCCACGCGGCCGTCGAGCGCGTCGAAGATCATCGCGACGAGGATCAGGTAGGCGGCTTTCTCGAACTCGGCCCCCGCCGCGGCCGGGAAGGCCGCCTTGAGGCCCATGCCCTTCGCGATGTACGTGATCGCCATGAAGCCGCAGACGGCGTTGCCGAGCGTGATGAGCGTCGGCAGGATCGCCACGGTCCGCACGCGGCGGCGCCGCAGGCGGAAGAGGGGCCTCGGTCCGGGCCTAGCGGGTTCGAGCAATGACGGTTTCTCCTCCCTTGACGCGGTCTCCGACCTTCACCATTACTTCGGCCAGCGACCGGCTCGGGACGTACAGCTCCGTGCGCGATCCGAACTTGATCATCCCCACGCGCTGCCCCTTCTCGACGACGTCGTTCTCCCGACAAGCGCAGACGATCCGGCGCGCGATCGCGCCCGAAATCTGGCGCACGAGGACGCGGTCCCCGGCAGGCGCGCGCTCGATGAGGATGTCGTTCCGCTCGTTCCGGCGGGCGCATTCCGGATGGCGCGCGTCGAGGTACTCCCCCGGCGTGTACTTCGTGGATTTCACGACGCCCGCGCAAGGGGTCCGGTTCACATGGACGTTGAAGACGGAGAGGAAGATGCCGACCCGCACGGAGGGCTCGGCCAGGTGCTCGCCCGCCGGGAGGTCGGCGATGTCCGTGACGCGCCCGTCCGCGGGGGCCACCAGGGTCTCCGGCCCGGCGGGAATCCGGCGGGGCGGATCGCGAAAGAAGGAGAGCGTAAAGACCAGCGCCGCGAGGGGCACGAGCGCCGCCGCGGGATGAAGCTGCCACATTCCGGCCGCCAGCGCGGTCCAGAAGAGGGAGAACAGGGCGATTTCCTTGCGGCCGTAGGCGGTCAGGAGAAGGATCATAATCAAGGCGCCGGAGGCGCCGGGCCGATATAAGAACGGGCCGAGGCGTCCGGAACGACCCGTTTAGTTAGCCCTTCCGGGACCGCACCTGTCAAGAGGGGGTCCCGGCGTTGCGAGCCCGGCCAGGGAAGCCTAGAATGCGCATGGAAGCCGCTCCAACCTCGGGGACCCCGCTCGGCGGCTGGATGTGGGGGATCCTGGCGGCGGCCCTCGCGGTCGCGCTGATCCTGAAGGCGGCGGACGCCCACGGCCGGAACGCGGTCCTTCACACGAAACTCGTGGGGGCCCAGGCGGAGCTGGATCGGATCCGGACCGGGAAGAAACGGATGCGGGACGAGCTGAAGGCCCTGAACGAGGATCCCGCGTACATCGATTCCATGCTGAAGCGGCGCGCGGCGGGCGGGCCCGAAGCGCCGGTCGTCGAGCGGTCGAACTGAGCCCTGGCCCTCCGCGTTCCGTGGGCTGAGGGCCGGTGGGAGAGAGAGGCGGTCGTGGATTCCGAACCCATCCTCTCGCGCGACGAGATCGAAGCCCTCCTCTCCGCGATCCGCCCTCCGGACGCCCCGAGCCCGTCGATCCGGCCGTGGGATTTCCGCCGTCCCCGCCGACTCCGCTCCGGCGATCTCGATCGTCTCCGCGACCTCCACCGGCCCCGGGTCGAGGCCCTCACGAGGGTATTCGAATCGTGGCTCCACGCGCCCGTCCAGGTCCGGCTCCTGAACCCCGTGGAAACGACTGCCGCCGAACTTCTCGAGGGACGGCCCGACGGGACGCTCCTGGCGCGGGCCGGAGAAGTCCTGCTGGATCCATCCCCCGCGGTGGCTTTCGCGCTGGTCGAAAGGGCCCTCGGGGCGGGCCGCGTTTCGAGGCCGCCCGATCGGCCGTTGCGCGATCTCGAGGCGGAGCTCATTTCGCCGGTCCTTGTCGGGCTCCTCGACGCCCTCGCCCCGGTGTGGGCTCCGGAGCCGCCCGCGCCGCTCAAGTGGGCGCTTCGGGAGACGCTCTATCGGGAAGCGTGGCCCGAGGGTTCGATGGCCGTGGTGGGCGTCGAAATCCTCTCGGAGGGCC
Source organism: Planctomycetota bacterium (assembly GCA_036505255.1). GTDB lineage: Bacteria > Planctomycetota > MHYJ01 > MHYJ01 > JACPRB01 > DASRJF01. The sequence goes on from DASXTT010000119.1 coordinate 8,711, forward strand.
TGATGGGGGACGTCTGGGTCGCCGTCCCCGTGGGGCGCTTCGAACCGATGGTGGGCCGGGTCCGGCCGGCGGATTCAAATCCGTCGCCCGGGGTCGACATCGAAGTTTCGGCCCGGTTCCCGCTCGGGACGCTCCGCCTCGCCGACCTTCGCGGCCTCGCGACCGGAGATCTCCTGGTCTGGGGAGGAGATCCCGTTCCGGGGATCACCCTCGAGGTGGGCAGAACGCCTCGATTCGCGGGCCGGCCGGGAGTCCTGAAGGGGCGTCTCGCGGTGGAGGTGCTCCGCCCGGCGGGACCGGAGCCCGCGCCGGCGCCCTTGGAGCGGCGTTCCGGCGGAGCCGCGCCGGCCGGGACCCCGGAAGTTCCGGTCGAGATTCGCGCGGTCCTGGCGGAGCGATCCATCGGATTGGGCGCCCTGGCGGGCCTTCGGCCCGGCGTTGTGATTGAATTCGCCCGTTCCGCGGACGAGCCCGTCGAGCTGAGGCTGGGGAATCGGACGGTCGCGCAGGGATCCGCCGTCCGGGTCGGGGACCGCCTGGCGGTCCGGGTGGA
>DASXTT010000120.1:0-2901 GCA_036505255.1 Planctomycetota bacterium
CGAAGCGGCCCGGCCACAGGCGACGGTCCGGGTTGGGCACGGTGGCGCGGAGCTTCACCGTGCCGGTCGCCTCCTGCACCGCGTTGTCCACGAAGGTGAGCTCGCCCGCGCAGGGCTCGCCGCCTTCGTCGGGCAGGCGCACCTCGATCTTGAGCGGGCCGCGCGCCATGTTCCGCTGGACGGCGGAGAGATTCTTTTCGGTGATGGTGAAGTCGGCGTAGATCGGATCGAGGCGCTGGACGACAAGCAGCGAATCCTTGTTCGTTTCCACGATGTTCCCGAGGTCGACGAGCCGGCGGCCGACGCGACCGCCGATCGGCGAGCGGATGAAGCAGTAGTCGAGGTTGAGCCTGGCCATTTCGACCGCCGCCTGGCTCTCCTTGACCCGCGCCTCCCCCACCGCGACGGCGTTCTTCCTCACGTCGATGTCCTGCTTGGAGACCGCCCGCGTGTCGGCGAGGCTTTCGACGCGCTCGGACTCGATCCTGGCCAGGTCGAGCGCGGCCTTCGTCTGGGCGAGGCCCGCCTCGGCCGCCTCGAGCCGCGCCTGGTAGGGCCGCGGATCGATGGTGAAGAGCGCGTCGCCCGCCTTCACGTCGGCCCCGTCGGCGAAGTGGATCTCCGTGATGCGCCCCGAGACCTGGGGCTGGATGGAGACGACCTCGCGGGCCACGATGCGCCCGATCTCGTCGAGATAGAGCGGCACATCCTCGCCCACCGCCGCGGACGCCTGGACGGGGGACGGCGGAGGCGCGAAGGCCTGCGCGGCGGGCTTCGAGCAGCCCATCAGCAGGCCCAGGAGAAGCAGGGCGAAGGCCGAGCCGAAGGCCAGCTCGATCGCCACTCTCAATCGGGTCGTCATGACACTCCCTCCCAATCGGGGTCCGCGGCCGGACGGCGCGCGATTATATACAGTATTTACTGTATATAATGCCTCTTTTCGGGGCCCGCCGGGGGTCCCGAGTTGACCGGTCGGTCTAATTTTCATGCTGGAAAAAAATATCAGGGTCAGGCGCGGGCCTTGGCCCCGGCTCCGGCCTTCGCCGGCCCCGGGAGCGGATCCGGGGGGAGGCCCAGCATCGCGAAGACGCCCCGGTCCAGGTTCTGGACCGGCTTCAGGTCGTTCCGGATCCGGGCCGCGGTCATGGCGCCTTCGATGAAGTCGAAGACGGATTCCGCGGCGGCGCGGGCGTCCCGTCCGGGGATCGATCCGTCCGCCTGGCCGTCTCGGATCGCGGTCTCGAGGTACTTGAGCTGGGTGGCCATGATGTCGCGGGTCTTCCCCTGGATCGTCCCGTCCTCCGAGCTGCAGGAGCCCCCCACGCTGGCGTAGGGGCATCCCACGACCCGTCCGGCCTGCTCGAGCTTCTGCCGCTGCATCTGGTGGAGGAAATCGCAGATCTTCCGGAGGCGGTCCAGCGGGGGGACGCTCGAGGAGAAGATCCGGTCGAGCTCCGGCTTCACGCTCTGGAACTTCGCCTCGAGCGCGGCGGCCACGAGATCTTCCTTGGATTTGAAGAAATGGTAGAAGCTCCCCTTCTTGACGCCGGCCTTCTCGCAGATGGCGTCCACGCTGGCCGCGGCCAGGCTCTCGTCCCAGAGGAGCTGGTGGGCGGCGTCCAGAAGCCGCTCCTTGGTGTCGTTCACCTTGACCATGAACCCTACTTTACTTGACTGATCGGTCAACTGTCAAGCGGAAAAGTATATTCCCGGAAAAATTGTCCGGAGGGGCGCCGGCGCCCTATAATCGAGCCCCTACCGAGGCTCCATGGCCCTGTTCGAGTGCGGATCCTGCCGGCGGACGTTCCAGACCCCGACCTTCGAGCCCGAGCGCGTTTATTCCTGCCCGGCCTGCCGGCGGCCCCTTGCCCACGTGGCGCCGGCCGGACAGGGGAGCGGTCCGGCCGCACCCTGGCCCCCGGAGGCCCAGGAGGCCGCGGAGGATCCGGCGCGGCGTCTCGGCCGTTTCGTCCTGGTGCGCGAGCTGGGCCAAGGCGGCATGGGGACGGTCCACAAGGCCTGGGATCCGCCCTTGCGCCGGTGGGTGGCCATCAAGGTGCTCAACCCCGGCGCCGCGGACCCCGAGGGGCTGGAGCGGTTCCGCCAGGAGGCCTCGGTCGTCGCCTCCCTGGACCATCCGAACATCGCCCCGATCTACGATGTCCTGGAAATCGACGACCAATCCGCGATCGTCATGAAATTCATCGAGGGGCGCACCCTCGAGGAGATGTTCCGGGAATTCCCGCGGGGGACCTCCCCGATCGAGCGGGTCGTGCGCATCATCCGCGACGCGTCTCTCGGCCTGGGCTACGCGCACGGCCGGGGCTTCGTCCACCGTGACCTCAAGCCGGGCAACCTCATGGTCGACGCGCAGGATCGGGTGTACGTCCTCGATTTCGGCCTCGCGAAAGTGCTGGCCCGGTCCGGAGCGATGACCGACCTCGGCCGCATCATGGGGACGCCCGCGTACATGTCGCCGGAGCAGGCCATGGGCCTGGCCCGCAACGCGGATGCGCGGTCGGACGTCTTCAGCCTCGGTTCCACGCTCTGGGCCCTGCTCGCCGGTCAACGCCCCTTCCCGGGCAGGACGGATCTCGAGGTGGCGAAGGCGATCCTGCGGGACTCGTCGCCTTCCATCCGGGCCCGGAGACCGGACGTCCCGGAGGGGCTCGACCTCGTGCTGCGGAAATCCATGCAGAAGGAGCGGGACGCGCGATACCCTACGGCCGCGGAGCTGGCCTCGGCCCTGAATGAGTGCCTGATTCATGAAGAAGCGTCGCGCGAAACGGCGAGACGCGCGGAGCCGATCCACGCCCAAGCCGCCCGGCCCGTGGTGCTGGTGATCGAAGATGAACCCCAAGTGGTGGCCTTGATTCAGAAGGCCCTGGAGCAGGAGCGGAT
>DASXTT010000121.1:0-15203 GCA_036505255.1 Planctomycetota bacterium
CGTCGAGGTGCTCCAGCTGGAAGCTCGACAGCTCGAGGACGACCAGGTCCTCCGGGCCGATCTCGTCGACGCGCTCGAGAAGCGGCGCGCCGATGTTGCCGCCCACCCAGACGGGGCGCGGGCCCTTTTTCAATATTTCGCCGATGAGCGCGGTCGTCGTGGTCTTGCCGTTCGAACCGGTCACGCCGACCACCATGCGCGCGCGGCACAGCTTGAAGAAGAGGTTCAACTCCGTTTCGAGCGACCGGGCGAGTCCCAGCCACGGCGAGTCGGGGGGCACGGCGGGATTGACGAGGACCAGGTCGGCGTCGGTGAAATCCTCCTTCAGATGGCCGCCGAGGTGGAACTCCACGGGCAGGCCGTCGAGGGCCGAAACCGTTTCGCGCAGCTGGTCGGCAGGCCGGAGGTCGGTCACGGTGACCCGCGCCCCGCGGGCGGCGAGGAACCGGACCGCGCCCGCGCCGCCCCCGAAGAGCCCCAGGCCCATGACGGTCGCCCGCGCCCCCCGCAGGGAGGGCACGTCGGGCCGAAGGCTCCACAGGCTCATTTGGGCGCTTCCGGCGGGGGATTGGCCTTGTCCCGGGCTTCGCCGGCCCGCTTCAAGGTCTCGTCGATCACCTCCTGGCCCTGGGATTCCTTCTCGAGGACGACCTGGACGTCCGTCCGGTCGGTGAGCGTGAAGGGGAGGACCACGTCGGTGAGGAAATCGAAGGGAAAGACCTGCCACCACGGGGAGGAAAGCGACAGGTACCGGCGGTGGGAGCGGTATCCCTTCTTCGTGAGGATCAGTTCCCGGGTCCCGTAGAAGGCGTAGGCGACTTCGAGCGGCTTGCCGGGCTGGGTCACCCCGACGCGTTCCCCGTCGAGGTAGACGTCGGCTCCCGGCGGGTCGCTGCGGATCTCGATGAGCCGGTCCACGCAGCCGGCAAGGCCGAGCGAAGCCAGAAGCGCGAGCGGAATCAGTCGTCGCACGGTGGCATCATAACAGGACTCGCGCCGTCGCGAGTCCCGTGTCGAGGGTCGAAAATAGAAGTCGCGAGTCGTCGGTCGCGGGTTGCGGGTCCCGCCCGCTCCGCCCGGACTCGTGACTTCTTTCTTCGACTCCCGACTCTCGACTCTCGACCCGCGACTTTAAAAAAGAAACCCCCGGCCCTTTCGGACCGGGGGTTCCGGAATTCCGTACTGGACTAGAACTTCCCGCTGATCCCGAGCGTGAAGAGGTTCGTGCTGTCCTCAGCGGCCGCCGTGATACCCTCGAGGATATCGGAGCCGAAGAGGAAGCCCACGGCCGCTTCGAGCGCGACCGCCTTGGAGTACTGCCACGTCAGCTTCACGTCGAACTCGGTTCCCAGGCCGTCCTGGTTGCCCGTGGCGACCGCGACGTCCTCGGTCGCGGTGCAGATGCCCAGCGCGCCGGTGAGGCTGAGGTTGTTCTTCGCCGCGCCGCCGCCGCTGGTGAACGACAACCCGCCCATGATCTTGATGGCCGTCAGGTTGGTGTTCCAGTTGAAGCCGAACGTGTTGCTCTCGATGATCATGAGGTCGTTCACGTTCTCGTAGCTGAGGAACGAGTCGACATCGGGGTCGACCAGGTCGTCGTCGCCGCTGAGGATCGTGAAGCTCAGCTCGACCCACGGAGCCATCTCGTTCTCGAAAGCGTAGTGGCCGCCCAGCTTGAAGGCCGTGCCGCCCGCGCTCCCCGTGGTGCCGATGTCGCCCGACTGGAAGTAGAACTCGGCGAAGACCTCGAGGTTGTTCATGCCTCCGAGGCCCTTCAGGCTGGCGCCCGCGCCGATCGTGATGACCTGCGAGGTCGAGCCGCCGCCGGACGCCGGAACGAAGTCCGCGACCGCGTCGACGGCCAGGATGACGCCCAACCGGCTGCCCTTGCCGACCGAGTCCAGGTCGTAGTACAGCATCGCCGCGTAGGCCGCCTCGTCGTTGGAGGCGGGTCCGCCTTCCTGGATGGCGGGGAGCAGGGCCACCGCGAGGTGGGCCGCGTCCCGGTTGTACCACACGACCGCGCCGGCCACCTGGTTGTAGTTCAGGTCGCCGATCGTGGTGCCGCCGGCGTTCGAGGCGAACGAGCCGCTCTTGCCCGGGGCGAAGAACAGGGCGCTGCCGTTGCCGCGGATGTCGAACATGAGGTCGTTCTGGGTGCCGAGCTGGATCGTGACCGCAGGATCAAGAACCTCCTGCATCTTCACCGCCAGGTCCCAGAGCTCCACGTTCTGCCCGCCGTTGCCGAGCTGACCGATGTTGCCGTAGTTCCCGTTCAGCCGGACCGTGGCGAGGTTGACCAGGACGCTGACCTTCTCGGTCAGGTCGATGTCGAAGCGCACGTTCGCGTTCGACTCGATGCGCCCCTCGTCTTCCCCGCTGCCGCCCAGGACCTCGGTCAGTTCCTTGGCGCGATACACCCAATCCATGTCGAACCCGCCGCTGACGGTGATCTTCACCGTCTCGGTGTTGCTGTCCTGCTTCGACACGCCCTGGGCGAAGGCCGACGCGGCCAGCGCCAGGACGAGAGCAGGAGCCAGAAGTGCAGACTTCATCATGCGTGCGTTCCTCCCATAGCTAACCTTTTTCTCCCAGGGAACCCCGACGACTTCACTTGGTATCCCGCGCGCCCGTCGCCCCCGCGGCGCTTTCGCGCCCCGAGAAGCTGCAGACCGGCCGAACGGGTGTACTGCCTTGTTGCGTTGAGGGTCCGCCGTTCCGTCTCTCCGACGGCAGGCGGGTTGGTTTCGTAGAAGTCTATCCCGCTTTATTAGCATGTCAAGAAGAAAATATGAGAAAACCTTAATGATCCAGGGCCGCAAGCCCCCGCCGGGGGCGCCGCCGGATCCGCGCCGTGCCCGATTGTCACAAACCCCGCCTCAAGGGCTGGGGGCGACGTCCCCTCGAGCCGTCCGAGGGCGTCGCTTGTTCCGAAGGTAATCCTCGGCACGTTTGAGGTCGAACTTTGAGGTAATTTTGAAATTCTCCGAATTTCCTTCCACGATCGCCACCCGCCCCCCGGCCCGCTCGACGATCTGGGCGTCGTCCGTGGCGTCCCTCCGGCCGTGCCCGGCGGCGTAGGCGGCCTCCAGGACCCCCTTCCGGAATCCCTGGGGCGTCTGGACCGCCCGAAGCTCCGAGCGGTCCAAGGTGGCCCGAATCCGGCCTCCACGGGTGACCCTCTTGATCGTGTCCCCCACCTGAACCCCGGGCACGGCCCCTCCCACCCGCCCGGCGGCCCGGATCACCCGCCGGACCAGCTCGGGGGCCACCAGGGGCCGAGCCGCGTCATGGATCAGGACCACGTCCACAGCGGGATCGACCGCCTTCAGGCCCTTCAGGACGGAATCCTGCCTCCGCCGGCCCCCCGTCACCGCCCCCGGGATCCTGAATCCCCTGGGAACGACCAGGACGACCTGCCGGACCTCCCTCATCGACCGGAAGGTCGAATAGGAGTGCAGGTAGAGGGGAAGGCCCGCCAGGGGCAGGAAGGCCTTGGGAACGCGGCCGCCCATTCGACGACCGGCTCCCGCGGCCAGAAGTATGACGGCGACTCGCATGATCCGGACCTATCATAGAAGTCTCGAGTCAGGAGTCGAGGGTCAAGAGTCGAAGTCCGAAGAGTCGAGGGTCACCGGTCCCGGGTCACGAGTCATGGCCGAGCTGCTTGGCGGACCCGCGACTCGCGACAGTTGACCCGTGACTTCTTTTTTCGACCCTCGACCCGCGACTAGCTCTGTTGAAACCTCTTCAACCACCAAGGCACCAAGCCACTAGGAAGAGGATTTCAGGGAGGTGCGCCCGCCGGGGACGGCAAGAGAAGCCGCGGGAGAAGACGCCTTCTCCCGCGGCATCCCCAGCCGTCCCTCCCGGCGGGCGCTCAACCTGTCTGGCGTCCATCGATTGGATGCACGGATCCAAGTCTGCTTCGTGTCTTTGTGTCTTGGTGGTGAAATCGGGGGTATTCAACAGAGCCACCCGCGATTCTCGACTCACGCACTTGGACTTCTTGACAGGCTTACGAGCTTTCTGGCACGCTCTTGCGACTTGTCTCCCACCGCGTCCAAGAAGCTGCAGGTCCGATTCTGGGGCGTCCGCGGATCGATTCCCTGCCCCGGCCCCTCCACGGCCCGCTACGGCGGCAACACTTCCTGCCTCCAGGTCCTGGGCGGCGGCGAAATCATCGTCCTCGACGGAGGAACCGGCCTGCGCGAGCTCGGCCTCAAGCTGTCGGCCGAAAAGAAACCCCTCCGGATCCACCTGCTCCTGAGCCACACCCACTGGGACCACATCCAGGGGTTCCCCTTCTTCACCCCGATCTACCACCCCGACAACGAGATCATCGTGTACGGCCCCCGGGCGCTCGACAAGTCGCTCGAGGAGGCCCTGATGTTCCAGATGCAGTACACCTACTTTCCCGTGCGGGGCGTCGAACTCGCGGCGAAGATGCAGTTCCGCGAGATCGAGGAGCAGACCTGGAAGATCGGCGACATCGAGTTCGCGAGCAAGTCGATGAACCACCCGATCCGGGTCCTCGCCTACCGCTTCCGGCGGGGCGACCGAGCGGGCGCCTACACCGGGGACAACGAGCCCTACTACGACGTCATGGCCGAGAAGGGGGATCCCTCCGACCCCGCGATCCGGCGCCGCATCCGGTTCATCGAGGAGTGCAACCGGAGCGTCGTCGAATTCTTCCGGGGCCTCGACCTCCTCGTCGCGGACGCGCAGTACACGGACGAGGAGTACGCGCAGAAGCGCGGCTGGGGCCACAGCTCCGTGTCGCAGGTGATCGCGGCGGCGGCGGGGGCCGGCGTCCGGCGGCTGGTCCTCTTCCACCATGAGCCGACCCATCCCGACGCGGTGATGGACAAGATGGCGAAGCAATCCCGCGCCTTGGCCCGGAAAGCGTCGAAGCGCATGGAACTGCTCGTGGCGAAGGAAGGCATGACGGTTGACGTGTAGCGGCCGGCGGCCGGCTTCCGACAGTTACAAGCTCGAAGCTGCTGGAAGCTGGAAGCCGGGAGCTCATTCTTCGTCGGGCTTCAGGTCAAAATAGTCGTGTTCCCGCATGGCCCCGAGGAGTTCGAGGGGCGAGTCCGCCTTCGCCCCGCGGCCCACGACGTAGAGCTCCTTCCGCACCACGCCGCCCGCGGTCGACACGATCCGGGCCTCGAAGGCCCCGGCCTTGAAGGCGAGCCGGCCGGCGATCTTGGCCTGCAGCTGGGACGTCATCCCCGGGACCGCCTGCAGGTCCTCCGCCTTCCCGAAGGTCTTCTTCTTCCCGTCCTCCGCCGTGGAGCCGCGCCAGCTCACGATGGCCTGCGCCAGCTCCGGCGTCAGGTCCGCGTCGAGCGACTGGATCACCTCGACGGTCGCCGTGTTCGGATTGATCCGGACGGCGCCGCCCTTCGGCCACACCGTCACGTACGGAAGCAGCCCGCGCCGCTGGACGTCGCCGAAGAGCACCTCGCGCTTGAGCCCCTCGACCCGCTGGAACTCCTGGAGGTTGAGGAAGGGCGCGTTCTTCGCCCCGGCCTCGTAATCCCCCTGCGTGTCGGCGTCGACGTAGTCCACGATCCGCGCCGCGTTCTCCGCCGCCTCGTGGCCCAGGATCTGGAGGAGCCGCACGAGCTGGTCCCTCGCCGCGGGCACGACCTCCCCCTCGGCGTTCACGAGCCCCGAGAGGTTGAACCTCCGCTCGACGTCCGTGACGCGGCCCTGGACCTGGGCGATCCCGAGGTTGAAGACGAAGGGCGAGGCCCAGAGGTCGTCGAGGGTGTCCAGGTCGGGGCTCCGCTTCGCGTCCACCTCGAGGCGGACGAGGGCGTGGCGGTATCCGGCCAGCACGCCGTACTCGTTCTGGAGCGCGGCGGAGGCGTTCCGGGAAACGGACCGGTTGTGGGCCGAGGTCACGACCATCTGGCCCACGAGAAGGATCAGGATCGTCAGGACCAGGAGGGCGAGCATGAGCGCGATCCCCCGCTCGCGAGGACGCGAGCGGAAGTCGCGAGTCGAGAGTCGAGGGTCGAGAGTCTTCCGAGAGTCGCGAGTCGTCCGTCGCGAGTCGCGCGTCGAGCGATGGTGCATGAGGGCTTGGGTGAGGCTCCGCATGAAGTTTCGTCCCACCATGGACTCCGGAATCCCGTCCTGAATTCGCGACTTCCTGTTTAACGCCCGGATGCCTCCGCCGTTGGCCTTTCGAGAATTTCATTTGACTACCATGAATCATGTGTTAGATTCGTCGGAGAACCCGACCGGACCGGGATTCCGCCCCAGGGCGGCGGGTCCGGACGGGCCAAACCGGGGAGGATCTATGACCCGACGGATCATGCTCTTGGCGGCGCTCGCGGCGGCCGGCCTTTCGGCGTCCTGCGGCGCCGTGGGCGGACGGCCCGAGGGCTTCGAGCGGCGCGATTACAACACCGACCCCTCCCTCCGATTCCAGCGCGTCTCCCTCGACGAGATCATGCGCAACCCGCAGGAGGGACCCGTCGAGTTCGACGCCATCCTCAACCGGCGCGACGAAAGCGTCTGGCAGCCGTATTACACCCCCTTCCGGCCCGGCGACTTCAAGTCGTTCTCCGTCTGGCCGGCGGACGCCGCCGTCTGGGAGACCAACGGCCGCGCCCGCTCGATCCCCTCGCTCTACATCGCCAACGATTCCCCCGAGATCGGCACCCTCTACGAGATCGAGCGCTACGCCCCGGTGCGGATCCGCGGAGTCGTCCGCAGCGCGTTCGACTCCCGCCCCTGGATCCAGGTGATGTACGTCGAGTCGATCGGGTCCCCGTGGTTCAACGACGAGGCCCTCGCGGCCCTGATCCGGGGCCTCGAGGACGTCCCGACCAACGCGGCCCGGGCGATGACGCGCCTCAACGACGCGCTCTACGGGCCGCTCAGCCCCACCGGCCGCGCCGCCGCGTGGAAGGGCATGGGGTGGATCCACCTCAGCCGGAAGCAGTACCAGGAAGCCGACAACTGCTACACGCGCGCGCTCGGCGAATCCCCCGGCGACCGCCAGGCGGCCGACGGTCTCCGGCGCGCCCGGGGCAAGAAGGAGCCCGCGGCCTGGTCCGCCGAGACGACCGCGCCCCCCGAGACCGGCGCCCCCTCGTCCATGGCCGAGCTGAAGGCCCGCTACGAGGCGCTCGCGGCGGAGCACGACACGAAGTGCAAGGCGCTCGCCGAGGAGCACTCCAAGTGCGCCGAGCTGAACAAGGTGATCACCGCCGAGCGCGACGACCTGAAGAAGAAGATGGAAGCGGGCGGCGCCGACTCCGAGGTCATGAAGAAGGGGATGGAGGAGAAGGACGCCCAGATCAAGACGCTCACCGACAAGACGACCGCCCTCGAGGCCGAGCGCGACGAGATGAAGAAGAAGATGGAAGCCGGCGGTGCGGACTCCGAAGCCTCGAAGAAGATGATGGAGGAGAAGGACGCCCAGATCAAGACGCTCACCGAGAAGGCCACGGCCCTCGAGGCCGAGCGCGACGAGCTGAAGAAGAAGTCCGAGGCCGGAGGCGCCGACTCCGAAGCCATGAAGAAGCAGATGGAGGAGAAGGACGCCCAGGTCAAGACCCTCACCGAGAAGGTGACCGCCCTCGAAGCCGAGCGGGACGAACTGAAGAAGAAGGCGGAATCGGGCGGCGGCAACGTGGACGCGATGAAGAAAGAGATCGAGGAGAAGGACGCCCAGATCAAGACGCTCAACCAGAAGGTGACCGAGATCGAGCAGAGCGTGAAGGACCGCGACGAGACGATCAAGAAGCAGCGCGAAGAAATCGAGAAGCTGACGGAAGAGCTAAAGAAGAAGGAAGGCAATTAGAGCGGAATCGGCCTTAAGAAGTGCTCCCAGTATCCAGTTTCCAGTATCCAGTTTCAGGAGCTTTCAGCTCGTAGCCCGCAGCCAGACTGGGAACTGGGGACTGGAAGCTGGATGCTCTCCTGAATGGTCCCCTCCGGTTTTCTCTTCATCCTCGTCACCGTCCTCCTCCCTCTCGGCGCTTTCGGCGTCATGGCGCTCCGGGCGTGGGGCGCGATCCGGCGCCGGCTCTTCCGCCGCTCCCCGCCGGGGCCCCTCGTCGCGGCGGCCGAATGGCGGCCCCTCGGGATGGTCGCGATCGCCTACGCCGCGCTCTTCACCGCCGCCGCCGCCTGGGCCTTTCTCGTGGAACCCGACTGGATCCGCGTCGAGAAGACCCGCATGGACGTTTCCCGGCCCCTGCTCGGGCGCGCCGTCCTCCGCATCCTCCACGTGAGCGACCTCCATCTCGACGAGCCCGGCGCGCGGGAACGGGCCCTCGTCGAATGCGCGCGGCGCGAAAAGCCCGACCTCGTTCTCCTCACGGGCGACTACGTCAACCGCCGCGAGGCGATTCCCGACCTCGTCCAGCTCCTCCGCGACTTGAAGGCCCCCCGCGGCGTCTTCGGGGTGGAGGGCCACCACGACCACAAGTTCCGGGTCGCGGAGGCCTTCGAGGAGGCCGGGGCGACGCTCCTGCGCGACGAATTCATCCAGCTCCGGGGCGACGGCCGCCCGGTCGTGATCGCGGGGCTCGCGATGCATCCCTCGCGGACGGTCGCGGAGGTGCTGAAAACGGCGCCCGAGGATTCCTTCCGGATCGTGCTCCATCACACGGAGGGACCGGCGGAGCGGCTGCGGCCCGGCGAGGCCGATCTCTACCTCTGCGGCCATACGCACGGCGGGCAGATCCGCATCCCCTTCCTCGGCCCGCTCCTGCCCTTGTGGCGGTCGGACGGGCTGATCCCGGAGGGGGAGAGCCGGCAGGCCGGGGCGGTCGTGGTGGTGAACCGGGGGCTGGGGATGACCGGCGGGCCGCTTCCGCGCGCCCGGCTCTTCTCGCGCCCGGAGATCAGACTGATCGAGATTGTCGCGAAGTGAGCGGTCAGCCGGAATTCTTCATCGCGAATGCGGTCCCGGTACCGTGTGATACCTTCGCCGGGCTTGAAGCCTGGAGCTTCTGAAATGGGGAACGGGAAGCTCGCCCGCCGCCTACTGCGTGGCGTTCAGGCGCGCTTCGATCTCCGCCAGCATGTACCGTTCGTCATCGACCTGGCGGCGCAGGGGTTCGATCTGGCCCCTCACGACCGGGTACCGATAGGACCTCATGTCGTCGAGGCGCGCTTCGAGAGCTTTCAGGCGCGCCGCGTGCCAGTCCCGCATCTGCTTGAGCAGGGCGGGGTCGGCCGGCTCGAGGACCGAGGCCTTCCAGGCCCTCATCGTGGCGTCGTCGGCGATCTCCGCGTTCTGGCGGGGGGCCCGGAGCTTCGAGAGGTCGTAATTCTCGTCGACCTCGGGGGCGTGCGACCCCCCATCCAGCTTCGCCGCCACCTCCGCCTGACGCGAGGAGGCGGGCCGGACCGCGTCGTAGAAGAAGCCGTACTTCAGCTGGCGCGAGCCCGGCTCGCTCTCGGGGGGTGCGGCGCATCCGGCCAGGGCCAGGAGCGCCGCCGCGGCGGCCGCGCCTCTCATGAGCGTTCTCCCTTCTCGAGGTACAGCTCGTTCGCCTTGGCGTACGAATCGATGTCCCCGATATCGTACCACGCGCCCTTCACGGGATACGCGTACAGCTCGGCCCGCGGGTGCAGCCACTGGATGAAATAGCCCGGCGCGTCCTTGCTGTTCCCCTCCTCCAGATATTGACGGAAGAGAGGGAGGTGTTTCCGCGAGAAATAGTAGACCCCGATGGAAATGAGGGTGCTCCGGGGGGTCGGCGGCTTCTCCTCGAAGTCCACGACCCTCCCCTTGGCGTCCACCTCGATCACCCCGTAGAGCGACGCGAGCTTCCTGCTGCCGAGGTCCTTCACGCAGACGGCCGAACCCTTCTTGCGCCTGGCGAAGGCCGTGAAGTCCTTCAGGGGGAATTCGATGAGATTGTCCCCCGCGATCACGAGGAGGTCGTCGTCGACCTTCGCGTGCGTGAGGACGAATTCGATGTCCCCGATGGCGCCGAGGCGGTCGTCGGCCGACGTGGTCAGGTCGTCGAAGATCTCGATCGGGACGGGCGGCTTCGCCCCATCCTGGAAATCGCGCAGCCAGCTGTAATAGTGCCCCGCGAACCGGTGGTTCGTGACCACGTAGATGCGCTCCACCCCGGGGACGCGGAAGACCTCGCGGCAGATCCGCTCGAGGATCGCCACCCCCCCGACCGGCAGGAGGGGCTTCGGGCGCTCGCGCGTGAGCGGGTAAAGCCGGGTGGCATATCCGGCGCCGAGGAGAAGAGCTTTCACCGCGCGCGATTATGACACCGGCCGGTTTAACCTCCAAGCATCCCGTTCCCGTTCTTGCTCGCAACTCGAAGCTTCGGAAACTGGGATCTGGATACTGGATACCGGGAGCTGGAACCCGGCCGCGCTCACCATCTCACGGACGCGCCCAAGGCTACCATGGCCGCCGACTTCACTCCGTCCCGTGAGGCTTCCGCCAAGGCATTCGAGCCCAAGAGCGCGGCTCCCGTGGCCCAGATTTCTACCGCCTTTGAAATGCTCGCGCTCAGCGTGAGGTCTGTCTCCATACCGAGGTCCTTGCCGATCCCGAGCGGCGCGCCCGAACCGTCCACCGCGTCCTCGGGTAGCCGGAACCGGCCCGCGTCCAGCCGCAACGAGACCCCGGACCCGAGCCGGCGGACCACGGAGGCCCGCACCGAGGAGAGGTTCGTGTCCCAGTCGAGCCCGAACTCGGCGCTCTCGACGATCCGGAACCGCTCGCGTCCCTCGTACGACTGGAATCCTTCGTCCCGCGCGTCGGCCGGATCGCGGTCGCCCGAGAGGAACTCGGCCGAGGCCTCCGCCGACCAGTCGCCCGCGACGACGCGCGCGCCGGCCCGGCCCGCCCACGCGCGCTTGGAGACGCCCGACGTGAGCCGGCCTGACTGGAGCCATGCTTCCCCGAACAGCTCGAGCTCCCGGTCGGGCCCGAAATAGGCGTCGATCCCGCCGCCCGCCGTGGTCACCCGGCCGTCGCCCGGCCCCGAGACCTGGAGCGCGCCCACGAAAACCGCCGACCGCTCGCTCAGGGGAAAGTTGACGAGCAGGGCGCCGAGGGATTCGTCCCGCGACGCCGCGCCCCCCTCGAGGACCGTCATCCAGAGCGCCTCGACCTCCACGAAGTCGCCCGCCCGCCACTTGAGGACCGCGCCGCCCGGAAGCGCGATCTCCCGGTCGGCCGAGGCCCGCGTGAATCGCGCGCCGGGGGAGGGGAAGAAGGGCTCCGACCGCCCCAGGTCGAGCAGGAAGGGTTCGTCGTGCGGCCGGATCCTCCACGCGTACTCGAACGCCCCGACCCGGAGCGTGACGTTGTCATGGAAGAGGCCCTCGAGGTCCGCGTAGAGCTGGCGGAGCAGGATGTCCGGGGCGCCGCCGCGCGCGAGCGGCAGGTCCTGGCCCCCGTCGTAGGGGAGGTTCGCCAGCTCGAGGGCGAGCCGGCCGCGCTCCGCGAGCTCGAGGTCGAGCCGGAGCCGGGATTCGCCGGCCAGGAAGGTGTCGTCTCCGCCCGGGGGCGCCGCGCCGTTCACGCGGGCGCGCAGGTCTTCGATCGCGGACTCGCGGAAGAGGAATTCCAGGCGGAGGGAGCCGGAGAGGGCGACCTTGTCGGCGTCGGGGGAGCGCTGTAACGGGGGAGTGTCCTGTGCGAAGACAAGAGCCGGAACGCCCAGCGCGACCAGTGTTCCGACGGCGATCCCGATCCGGACGATCAAGGCCGCGCCTCCCGGACGCGGCGCCCGATGGCAGCCTCCCGCCGGCCGCACCGTGGGCGCGCGACCCCGCCAAGGTTAGCGCGGGCGCGCGAATTTGTCACGGAGCCTGACCCGGGGCGCCCCTGGCGGGGCCGCCTCCGGGGCCGCGGGGCGAATACCACCCCAGCTGTCCGGCCGATCGGATCCCCAGGCGCCTGGATTCCACTCCCGCGGGGCGCCTGCGGCGATGCCACACTCCCCCGTTTGTCAAACAGCGACCGCACGTCACGTTCCGGCGCGCGCACAGCGCGGCGTGATCGGAACCGGCCCCTGAAGCGGGGCGAGGCCGGACCCCCGGCCCCGGCCTCTCGGCCGCGGCGGCGGCGCCGATCCGGCGTCGCTGGGTCCTGGCAGGAAGTTTTATCGTACGCGCCGGGGGGGAACTTGAGGGAAATCGGCAAGGAGCGCATTACCCATCACGCATCACGCATCGCGCATTACGGATACGGCATATGGCATCCGGGCGCAACCGAGAATCGAGAATCCAGAATCAAGAATCAAGAATCGTCTTTTTTTGCGTTCCCGATCAACCTCGGCTCAAGTCGGCCCGACGCGCGACCGACTTATTCTATGCACAACCCAATACCCCTCTCCTATCGGCGGGCTCCCCACCCAGGGAGCTCGCTTTTTTTTAAAAGTCCGAAGTCCGAAGTCCAAGGTCAAAAGTCGCCGAGACCAGAGTCCAAAGTCCGAAGTCCAAAGTCGACCAAGGTCCAAAGGCCGAAGTCCAAAGTTACGAGGAGTGAAACGGGAGGGGCGGCGGGGAGGGGATCCCTGATTCCTGATTCGTGATTCTTGATTCCGAACCTGGGAGCTGGAAGCAGGCGGCCGGGAGCTACTTGCGTGTCTGTAGGACGATCGATTGCCCCCCCACGGTCCGCCGGATCATCCGGCGGTCGGCGTCGTACCAGTAGTTGATCAGCGTGCCGTCCTCGCGCTGGACGACCACGATGTGCACGTCCACGAGACCGGCGTCCGCCTTCATCTCGTGCTTGCCCCTGAGCTCGATCGCCACGTGGCCCGCCTCGTTGTCGAAGGCGGGCAGGACGGGCACGCTCACCACGCCCTTGGCCGGCGACGCCAGCAGGCGCACCTGGAGCGCCTCGAGCAGCTCGAGGAGCACCGTCCGCTCCGGCACCTTGATCTCCGTCGACGATTTCTCGCCGTTGATCCGACGCTCGATCGTCGCCGCCGTCCCCTCGACCTTCACCGTCGCCGTGAAGTACTGCGTCCGGCCCTCGGGCCCCTTGTGGACGATCTCCACGTCGCCCCACTGGCGCGCCAGGTCGTCCGACAGGAAGGCCGTGGTCCGCTTCTCGAGCCTCCCCTTCGTCCCGAGGTCGATCACGTCGACCGTCTTCACCTCGATCCCCGCCGCGCCCTCCCGCGTCCCCGCCTTCAGCTCCTGCTGGTACGAGCCGACCTTGTTGTCGCCGAGGGCGTACTCCATGTCGACCTTCCCCTCGAACTTCGCCTCCGTGACCGGCAGCTTCGCCGCCGCCTCCGCGAACTTCTTCAGCCCCTCCTCGGTCCCCGCGGGCGCCTGGCGGGGGAAGAACTCGATCGAGCCGAGCAGGGCGTCGAACGTCTTCGCCGCGGCCCCGGCGCCCTCCCTGGGGACGATGGCCTCGACCCACAGCAGGCGGCTCGGGGAGAGCTCGACGAGGCACCGGTAGGACATGGCGTCGGCGTCCGAAGTGGTCCGTGAGGCGGTCACCAGGACGAACCCCGGCCGCCCGCCGACCTTCGCGTCGCGGTCCTCGAGGATCCTCGGGTCGCGGTAGGTCCTCTGGATGAGCTGGCGGATCTGCTCCCGGTACTGGCCGATGGTGATGTGCTCCTCGGGGAAGGGCAGCTCGCGGATGATGAGCTCGGAGCGGAAGGGCTTGTCGCCGGGGAGGGCCAGCTTCAGGACGACCTGGACCAGCTTGGTGGAGTCGACGGTCCATCCGGCGGGGATTTTCAGCCGGATCCCGTAGTCCGGGCTTTCGAACTTCCCGTCCTGCGGCCCTCCGGCGAGGCCGAGGGCCGGGAGGATCAGCAGGACGCCCGGGAACCGCATCTCCCGAGTCTACCGCACCGGCGTCCTGGCCGGGCGGCGCGACGGCCGCCGGCGATTGAGCAGCTCGCGCTCCCCCGTGTCGGAGTCCCCGATCATGTCCTGCGACCAGAAATCGTACTCGCGCTTCTCGCGGTCCCGGAACCAGTTCATGGCCCGGTCCGGACCCTGGATGCCGATCAGCAGCACCAGGTTGTTGAAGCGGAAGAGCGTCCCCGGGGGCGCGAAGATCACGTGGACCTGGCCGTCGCCCGTCGAGCCGGAGAGTGAGATGTGGTGCGTACCCGCGGGCCCGTTGATCAGGACGGAGACCTGGCCGCCGACCTGGATCTCGATCGGATTGGTGAAATGCCCGATGTCTCCGAAGGCCGTCATCGACAGGTTGCCCGACGCCTGGACGTTCAGGTTGTTCGGGCTCACGGTGTCGTTGTTGTCGAGGATCGAGCCGCCCGTGGAGGTCAGCGTCATGTTCCCTCCCGCGTTGACGCGCGAGAGGTTGATGGTCTGGCCGGCCTGGAAGGTCAACGCGCCGCCCGCCGAAACCACGCCGTTCGCCGTCTGGGTGATCCCGCCGGCCGAGCCGGCCTGGACGTCCACGTTGCCCGTGGCCGAGATCTGGTTGAGCCCGATGTTCTGGGGCGAGTCGATGTCGACGTTCGCGCCCGAGAGGACGCCGCTGGTGCCCTGGGTGACGCCCGTGAGGCCGAAGAGCACGACGTTGCTCGTCGCGGTGACGTTCCCGAGCTGCTGGAGCTGGCCGCCCATGGCCAGCATCGAAACGGCGGCCTGCGAGTTCAGCGTGCCGCTCGTCGACTGCGTCAGGGCCGACAGGGAGCTCAGGTCGATCGCGCCCGTCGCGCTGATCGCGCCGCCGAGGGTCATGGCGCCGCTCGAGGTCATGGTCACCGTCGAGCCGCCCGTCACGAATCCCGTCCCGCCCTGGGTGATCTGCCCGTTGGTGTCGACCGTGATCGCGCCGGGGGCGTCGATCGAGCCGTCCAGGGTGACCGTCCCCGCCGCCTGGAGGTCCACCGTGGTGCCCGCGACGATCTGGTTGCCGCTCGCGAGCGTGATGCCGCCGCCGGTCACGTCCAGGGTCACCGAGGTGGCCGCCTGGACGTCGTTCACCGAGATCCCCGTGCCCGCCAGCAGGTCCACCTGGCCGTCCGAGAAGATCTGGCCGGTCGAGCCCTGGTCGATCGTGGTCCCCGCCGTCATCTGGATCGAGATCGGCGAGTAGAAGAAGCCGCTCGCCGTGATCGACCCGCCCGCCTGCAGGGTGAGGGTCCCGTTGATCGCCTGCGCCCCGTCGGTCCCGATGATGTCCGACGTGGTGGTCACGGTGACCGAGCCGTTGAGGTTGCCGACGCCGACGCCGAAGTTGTTCG
>DASXTT010000122.1:0-5973 GCA_036505255.1 Planctomycetota bacterium
ATCGGGCTCCTTCCCGGCAGTCGCAAGAAGCAGTTCTCCGCGCTCTTCCCCCTGATGCTCAAGACGGCGGAGTTGATGTCGAAAGAGCTGCCGGGGGCCCGGTATGTCGTCGCGTGCGCGCCGGGGATCGATCCCGGCCCCGCGACCGAGCGCGCGGCCCGCGCGAAGGCGCCGGTCCGGGTCGTGTGGGACCGGACGCCCGACGTCATGGCGGCGAGCGACCTGCTCATCACGGCGTCGGGGACGGCGACGATCGAGGCGACCCTGTACGGCACCCCGATGATCGTCACGTACAAGCTGAATCCGCTGACGGCCGCGACGCTGGGTCCCCTGATCAAGATCCGCACTTACGCCCTGGTGAACATCGTGGCCGGTCGCGAGATCATGCCGGAGTTCTACCAGCGGAAGGCCAAGTCCGACCTCATCGCTCGCGAGGCGGTGTCGATCATCAAGGACGGCCGCCTCGAATCGATGCGCAACGGCCTGGCCGAGGTCCGGGCCAAGCTGGGAACCCCGGGCGCCTCGAAGCGCGCGGCGGCCGAGGTGTTGAGGGTGGCGAATTCTTCCCGACAGCAGAGTTGAAAGCGTTCGTGCCATTCGCTCTCATGGATCGTCCGCCTCTGTAGCGCCACGAAGGCCTGAAAACGAAACCGTGCCCGACCATCCGCCGGGAATCGCGAAGGCCTATTTCGCCGTCCAAGCGGTCCTGGCGGCGGCGTGGTGCGCCGCCCTCTTCCTCCACGACGGAATTCGTGTGGCCACGCTCGGCAACGTGGAACCGGCGGTCCTGGTCCTTCCGGACCTGTTGTTCTTCACGTTGCCTTCCGTGCTGGCGGCCACGCTCGTCCCCGGCTCGCGCCCGCTCAAGATCGCCCTGGCGGTCCTCTTCGCGTACAGCGGCCTCGCGTTGATCTACTTCGGTTGGCGTTCGCTCGACGGAGGCCGCGGCGCCTGGGGCGTGATCGCGATGGCCTTCGCCTTCACCGGCAGCGCCCTCGCCGCTACGTGGCTCGCGATGGGCCCGCTGGGCGCGGGACGGTGCTTTCCTTCCCCGCTCCGGATCCGCCCCGCGGCCGAGGCCTCGACGACGCGACATCTGGTCCGCACCTTCCTGCAGATCGTATTCTTCTGGGGCCTCTTCCTCGGCGTTCTCCCTTGGGCCATCCGCGGGCTCGAAAGTCGCTGGAATCTCCGCTGGGCGCCGCTGTCGGGCGACGGGATCGCGATCGTGGGCTGGATCCTCTTCGCGACGCAGGGGATTTTCGGACTGTGGTCGGCGGCGGTGATGGTGGTCCGGGGCCGCGGCACCCCCTTGCCGTCGGAGACGGCCCGGGAACTCGTCACGTCGGGGCCCTATTCGGTTGTGCGCAATCCGATGGCGGTCGCGGGAATCCTGCAGGGAGTCGGCATCGGGTTGGTCCACGGTTCCTGGCTCGCCGTCGCTTACGCGCTTACCGGCTCGGTCGTGTGGAACACGCTGGCCCGGCCCTACGAGGAGGCCGAACTGCACGCGCGGTTCGGGACCGCGTACGAGGATTACCGGCGCCGCGTTCGCTGCTGGATTCCCGGGATCGGCAGTTGAAGATTCTCGATCCTGGACCGTTCCGACCTCGGCCGGTCGGCCCGTGGCGCTCCGGACTCGCTGCTATAATCGGCCCGCTTTATGATGATGCGCTTTTTCCGCCGCCTCGTCCCCTACCTGGCGGCCTATCGGGGCCGGTACGCCGCCGGCCTGGCGGCGGTCGTCATGGCCTCCGCCGCCGGCATGGTCTCGCCGCTCTTCATCCGCCGCGCCATCCAGGAACTGGAGCGGGGCGCCCGCCGGGAGTTCATCATCAACACGGCCATCGCGCTGATCCTCTTCGCCGTCGTCCGCGCCCTGTTCGTCTTCATCGGCCGGACCGTGATCCTCGCGGCGTCCCGGGCGGTCGAATTCGACCTCCGCAGCGATCTCTATCGCCACCTCGAGCGCCTCCCGGCCCGATGGTACGACCGGAACCGCAGCGGCGATGTCACCTCACGCCTCATCAACGATCTCGAAGGGGTCCGGATGCTCGCCGGCATCGGCATCATGGCCCTGGCGAGCACCGGCCTGACCTTCGCCTTCAGCATGGCCGGCATGTGCCTCATCGACTTGAAGCTCGCCCTCATCAGCCTTGTTCCTCTTTCGCTCGTCTCGATCGTCACCGCCGCGACGGGCCCCGCGATGCACCGGAAGTCCCTCGCCGTGCAGGACCAGCTCTCCGTCCTATCGGCCCGGGCCCAGGAGAATTTCACCGGCGCCCGGGTGGTGAAGTCCTTCGCCCAGGAGGAGAGCGAGGTGGACCGGTTCCGAACCGAGTGCGTCGACTACCAGCGGCGAAACATGTCGCTGGCCCGCCTGCGCGGCCTCTCCTTCGCCGGCATGACGCTCTTCATGGAATTCGCGATCCTCGCGACCCTGTACTTCGGCGGCCGGGGCATCGTCCAGGGGACCTTCTCGAAGCCCGACCTCGCGGCCTTCACGACGTTCCAATTCCAGCTCGTCTGGCCGATGATCGCCATCGGTTGGGTCGTGGCTCTCGCCCAGCGCGGCGCCGCCTGCATGGGCCGCCTCGCCGAGATCCTCGACGAGCCGCCCGCTCCGGACGGCGACGGATCGGCCGGGCCCGCGCGGGCCGGCAGGATCGAAGTCCGCGACCTCACCTTCTCGTACGGGGACGGACGCGACCCGGCCTTGCGGGGCGTCTCGTTCGCCATCGAACCGGGAAGCCGCGTCGCCATCGTGGGAGCCACGGGCTCGGGCAAGAGCACGCTCGCGGCCCTGCTGCTGAAGCTGTACGAGCCTCCTCCGGGGACTCTCTTCGTGGACGGCCGCGACATTACCACGATTCCGGCGAGCCCGCTCCGGCGGGTCGTGGGCTCGGCGCCGCAGGATGTCTTCCTCTTCTCCGACACCCTGCGGGCCAACATCGCGTTCGGAGCCCTCGACCAGCCGGCCGACGGAGCCGTCGAATCGGCGGCCCGCCTCTCCCGGATCGCCGCCGACGCCGAGCGGTTCCCCGACAAGCTCGACCAGCGCATCGGCGAGCGCGGCGTGACGCTCTCGGGCGGCCAGAAGCAGAGGGTCGCCCTCGCCCGCGCCGCCATCCGCGATCCGCAAATCCTGGTCCTCGATGATGCGCTCTCGAGCATTGACGCCCACACGGAGCAGGAGGTCCTTTCGTCGCTCCGGGAGTTCATGAAGGGCCGCACGTCGATCCTCATCACCCACCGGATGGCCGTCGCTCTCGATTCCGACTGGGTGATCGTCCTCGACGGGGGAAAAGTAGCGGAGCAGGGACCGCCGGGGGACCTCCTCGGCCGGCCGGGTCTTTTCGCCGCCATGGTCGACCGGCAGAAGCTGGCCGACGAACTCGACGGCAACGGAGCGGCGCCGTGAACCCGTGGATGGAAGAGGAAGTCCAGGGGCGCGCCTACGACGGGCGGCTCATGCGCCGGTTCCTCGGTTTCCTCCGGCCGCACCTCGGTTGGGTGGCGCTGGCGTTCCTCCTCGTCGCGGCCCGGGTCGGTTGCGACCTCGTCACCGCGCCGATCTTGAAATCGACGGTCGACGGTCCCATCGCCGAGGGCCGGTTCGGCGATCTGCTCAAGATGTGCGGGCTGTTCGCCGCGGCCGTCGTCGGCATGGCCATCTTCGAGTTCCTCGAACTCCTAGTGACGAACTTGGTGGGCCAGCGGCTCATCTTCGACCTGCGGCTCAAGGTCTTCTCGCACCTCCAGCGGCTCCCGCTGAAGTTCCACGACAAGAATCCCGTCGGCCGCCTCCTGATCCGTGTCACGAACGACGTCGAGAACCTCAACGAGCTTTTCACGTCGGGCCTCGTCGCCTTCGTCGCGGACATCCTCCTCATCGCGGGCGTGCTCGCGATGATGTTCGCGCTCTCCTGGAAACTCGCGCTCGCCACGCTCGCCCCCGCGCCACTGACCCTCATCGCCGTGCTCATTTTCCGCAACGTGGCCCGCAACCAGTACCGCGACCTCCGGGTGAAAATCGCGCGCCTCAACGCGTTCCTGAACGAGAGCGTGAACGGCATGCGCACCGTCCAGATCTTCACGCGGGAGAAGACCTGGCTCGACCGATTCCGCCGGCTGGGCGACGACTACCGGACCTCCTCCAACCGCTCGGTCGTGACGTACTCCGTCTTTTTTCCCGTCGTCGACCTCATGGCCGCCGTCTCGGGGGCGATCCTCCTGGCCTACGGCGGACTCTCCATCATGGACGGGACGCTCTCCTTCGGCGCCTTCCTCGCCTTCTGGTACCTCGCGCAGAAGTTCTTCTTCCCGGTGCGCGACCTCTCCGAAAAATACAACATCCTCCAGGCGGCGATGGCGTCGAGCGAGCGCCTCTTCGAGCTCCTCGACACGCCCGAGGAGTCGACTCCCGCGGCGGGCGCGGCGCCCCCCGCTCCCACCGGGGAGGTCGCCTTCGACCATGTCAGCTTCAGCTATGACGGAGTCACCTCGGTGCTCCAGGACGTCTCGTTCGTCGTCCGCCCCGGCGAGCGCATCGCCCTCGTGGGGGTGACTGGGGCGGGCAAGACGACGATCACGAGCCTCCTGCTCCGGCTCTACGAGGGAAACTCGGGCCGGGTCCTCGTCGACGGCGTCGATGTCCGGTCGCGGGATCCCGTCGAGCTTCGTCGGCGGTTCGGGCTGGTCCTCCAGGACATCTTCCTTTTCGCGGGAAGCGTGGAGGACAACATTCGCCTCGGCGATCGGACCATGGCCCGGGAGCGTGTGGAGGCGGCGGCGCGCGCCGCCGGGGCCGATCGATTCATTTCGCGGCTCCCCGGGGGATTCGCGTCGGAGGTGCGCGAGCGCGGATCGGCGCTCTCGACGGGGGAACGCCAGCTGCTCTCGGTCGCGAGGGCGCTCGCCGCCGATCCCGGGATCCTCATCCTCGACGAGGCGACCTCCAGCGTCGACACGGAGAGCGAGATGCTCTTCCAGGAGGCGCTCGACCGCCTGCTCGCCGGCCGGACAGCACTCGTGATCGCGCACCGGCTTTCGACGATCCGGCGGGTCGACCGGATCCTCGTCCTCCACCACGGGCGCCTCGCGGAGGTGGGCACGCACGAGGAGCTGCTCCGGAAGGGAGGGGTGTATGCCAAACTTTACCGTCTCCAGTTCGAAGGACTTAGAGTACCTTCGAGGCCGCGGGCGCCGATAACCGGGTAGGGGATGATCCTTCAGCGCTACATCTTCCGCGAGTTGGTCTTCACGTTCGCGGTGGCCTTCGCGATCCTGGTCACGGTCTGTGCCGTGGGCCTGATCTTCAACATGTTCCGCACCTACGAGGGGGTCACGCTCTCCTTCATCTTCGACGCGCTCCCCATGGCTTTCTCGTTCATGGCGCCGTGGGCGCTCCTCGTCGCGTCGACGCTCACCGCCACGATGGTCTATGGCCGGTTGGCCGCGGAAAATGAAATCGACGCGATGCGCACGAGCGGAATCCATATCGGGCGAATCTTCGCGCCGGCGTTCCTGTTCGCCGTGTTCGTCTTCATCTTCGCCTTCCTCGTCCACCACGAGCTCGGGCCGAGGGCCAAGTACAAGAAGCGCGACATCGTCGGCGACACGGTCATCGAGGTCCTGCGCCATCCCCCGCCTGGCCAGACCAACGTCAAGATCAGCAACGCCTTCCGCCTTTCCTACCTCGAGGCGGCCGAAGGGATCTTGAAGCAACCCACGCTGGCCTCCTTCGATTCTGAGGGCAATCTGAAGCGCCTCTTCTACGGTTCGCGGGGGACCATCGACGTCCTCAGCGACCGGCAGGTGAAGATCACGATCCAGGACAGCACCCTGATCGAATTCGAGATGATCGACGGCGATCCGAGGGAGAAGGGCGGCGGATGGACCGGCAAGACCTGGACCGTCACATTGGAACTGGAGGACCCTTACGCGAGACCCAAGGGTCCCGAGGACTATGCC
>DASXTT010000123.1:0-12908 GCA_036505255.1 Planctomycetota bacterium
CGCACCGTCTCCGACTTCGAGTACGAGTACCAGATGGCCCTGACGAACCGGACCTTCGCGCAGGACATCGAGACGATGTTCGTCATGACGCACGAGGAGTACTCGTTCATCAGCTCGCGCCTGATCAAGGAGGCGGCCTCCCTCGGGGGCGACGTGAGCTCCTTCGTCCCGCGCGAGGTGGAGAAGTGGCTCAAGAAGAAGTTCGGGGCCGAGCCCGGCACGCGGTCGAAGCGGAGGGATTCCTGAGAGGCCCCGCCGGTGATATCAAAACGATATCATTTTGATATCATTTCGACATTGCCGGAACCCCGCCGGATTTCCCGGACGGAACGATTCCGGATTTTCGATTCTCGATTCTGGATTTCCGACCCGCGGAATCCACGATCCACCGTCCAGAATCCACAATCGCACCGACAGGGTGTGCCGCTCCGCCCGGCCGACTCCCCGTGGAGGTCGGCGTCCCGGTCGGCTACTCCACCACGGACTCCACGAAGTCGTCCATCTGGACCTCGTCGGCCTTGAGCGCCCCGACCGGCTCGCACACCGAGTGGTGGGGCCCGAGCTGCTTCACGGCGATCCGCCCCAGGGTCCGCCCCTGGCGGCGCACCTCGAACTGCATGCCCAGCTTGGCGCCCTGGAGCTGGCCGATCTCGATGTAGATCCCGAACTTGTCGTCGATGCGTTTCACCTTCCCGACGAGCGAGGTCTTGGGATCCTTGAGGAGGATCTCGTCGTTCTGGGCGGGTTCCGCGATCTTGGATCCTTCGACGATCTTCCCGGCGGAGTAGTCCTTCGCGACCTGGTCCAGGCGGAGGCGGGCGATGATCCGCCGGTCGCGCTGGACGTAGACGAGGTCGGAGGGCTTCACCCCGTCCTTGGCGCAGAGGTCGAGGAAATAGGTGTCGTTGGTGATCCCGACGACCTTGAACTTGCGCGCGTCGGCCTTCGCGGCCGGCTCCTTCTCCGGCGTCTCTTTCGGGGGGAGGGGGTCCATCCGGCGGTAGGCGACCACGGCGTCCCCGTACTTCATCTTCTCCGCGGATCCCTCGACGACCTTCAGCTTGGACTGGGTGGCCTTCATCGTTTCGACGTACTTCTCGAAGACCGCCTTGCCCAGGAGCTCGTTGCTCACGGCGCCCTTCTCGTCGCGGTGCGGCCGGACCACTTCGAACATCCAGCCTTCCTTGACCCCGTCGTCCTCGCCCAGGTTCACGATGACGAACCCCAGCTCGGCGTTGAGGCTGAGGATCTTCCCGTGCACCGGAGCGACCGGCCCGTCCGGGGGTCCGGATTTCGCGGGGCCCTCGGTGCGGCCCGTGTTCTCGTTTCCCTTCCCGGCGGGGTCCGGTCCGCGGCTGCCGGCGTCCGCGAGCGCCTGCTTCAGGCGGGTGATCGTTTCGGCCGCCTTGGCGGCGTATTGTTCCATGGTATCCAGCTGCTTCTTGAGGTCGTCGTTTTCCTTCGCGAGCTTCTCGCGCTCCCCCTCCAGGGCCGTCACGCGCTTCTGGAGCTCCTCGACCTTCTTCGCGAGCTCGTCCACGCGGTCCTGGGGCGGGGTCTCCTGGGGGCCCCGGGCGCCGGCCAGGGACAGGATGAGGGCAACGGCAACGAACTGCATGAGCGGTCCTCCAATCGGAAACGACGGGCCGATAGTATAGACGCGCGGGAACGGGGGTTCAACTGCACCCACCTGCGGAGGGATTCAGGCCAGCTCCCAGATTCCAGCATCCAGATTCCGGCTCCAGAAGCTTCGATTCAAGCCGGATACCGGGACGGTAGATTCTTCCGCCACCCGCCCGTCTATCACTTGGGCTTGAAGCTGACAGCTTCTGAAGCAGGGAACTGGGGACGGGGAGCTGGAAGCAGGCCCCGTTCCCCCTTCCGGCTGCTAGGATACGCTCGATGATCGAATCCGTCCGGGCCTCGAAGGAAGAGCTGATCTCCCGCTACGGGATCCCCGAGCGGCTGGCGGTCCGGGTCCTCGCCCTCCGCTCCCGCGGTTTGGGCGTGACCGGCGCGCTTCTCGAGGAGTCGGTGCGCGCCCCGGAAACCGCCGAACTCCTCCTGTCGCGGGAGCTCTTGGACCGCGCGGACGGGCTCGACAAGGCGCGCCTGCGCCGCCTCGGGGCCGCCGCGAAATCCCTGTCGGTCGTCCACGGGGTCCTCTGCCTCGAGGAGGAGGTGCAGGCGGAGTCCGTCGGCGAAGGGCCTCCGGCCCGTTTGCCCGCCCAGGTCCCCCGGCGATTGCCCGCCCGGGCGCTCGACGCGCGCGAAGCGCGCCAGGCCTTTCCGGCCGAGGAGATCTCGCGCCTCAAGCTGGTGATCCTGACCGCCGTCGACGCCTCGGCCAAGGTCGAGGCCCTTCGGAGGATCGCCCTGGCGCCGTTGAGCCACGAGGAGAAGGGGGTCCTGGCCCTTCGGGCCGTCGCGGACCCCGCGCCCGAGGTCCGTCGCGAGGCGGCCGAGGTTCTCGCCTCGATGGGCCTCGATTCCGAACTGGCGGAGGCGCTCAAGACCGCGGCCTCCGGGAGCGGGCGGCAGAAGGAGCTCGCCCTCCGGAAGATCGCGCTCCTCGGAAAGAGGATCGGCCCGGCGGAAAGCTCCGTGGCCATGGCGGCGCTCGTCTCCACGCTCGAATTTGAAAAAGACCCCGCGGTCCTGAAGGGGACCCTGGCCGCGCTCTCCGCCTTCGCGGATCGGATCGCCTCGCGGGGCGAAACGCTCGCGGCCCTCGCCCGCCATCTCGTGCGCATCCTCGCGGAGGATTTCGCCGTGCTGGCGTCGCAGGCGCGGATCCTCCTGGACGGCATCGGCGCGGTCCGGAATCCCGAGGCTCCCTCGATCCTCTGGAAGGAGGCCGAGGGCACGGGCGACCGCGTCCTCCGCGCCTTTTTCCTGGAAGCCCTGTTCTCCATGGATCTTCCCAAGGACCTGGAGCGGACGCTCTGCCGGATCGCCGCGCAGGACCTCGCGGTCCGGCCGCTCGAGGATCTCGAGTCGCGCCGGGTCGCCGACGCCCTGCGCCTTCGGGGAGACGCGGCCTTGGAGGCGCTCCTCGAGGCCGTGCCGGGCCTGAAGGAGGAGGCCCGGGCGCTTCTCCTTCCGGTGCTCGATTCCGTCGCGTCGGGCCCCGACGTGAACGCGAAGCTGAGGAACCGGACGGCCGAGTATTTCCTTCAGGCCCTCCGCGAGGGCAGCCGGACCCTCCGCATGGGAATCATCGAGGCCCGGCTGTGCTCCCACCCGGACCTGGACCCGGCCCTCAAGCGAAAGCTGGCGGCCGATTTCATCCTCAATCTCCACGCGTTCCGGGCGGAGCGGATTCACAACCTCACGGCGGGTGCGATCCGGCGCATCGGCCGGGCCGCGGAGGAGGCGCTCGTCCAGGCCGTCAAGAAGTCTCCTCACCAGGTCGAACGGGACGAGGCGGCGCGGCTCCTCGCGGAGCTGGCGGAGGAGGAGCGCGAAGACCGGGACGCGGTCGTCCGGATCGCGGAGTTTCTCCGGTCGCTGGAGGCGGGGGACCGGATTCCCGTGGGGCTGGTCGTCCGCAGCGCCGGGCGCGCGGCGCACGGTCCCCTGGCGCCCGCCTCGCTCGTCGGGGAGCTTCTCGCCGACTACGGCGCCCGCGTGGGGAAAGTTCCGTACCATTTCGATCTCGTGGCCGCGCTCGGCTGGCTCGCTTCCGCCCCGGCCTGCGATCCCGGCCGCGCCACCGAGGTCGCCCTCAAGTTCATGGATCTGCTGGACTCGCCGATGCCCGACGTCGAGGTCAACGAGACCCACGGAGACGAGGGAACGCATCTCTTCGTCGGGGCCCAGACCTCGGTCTATACCGACCTGATTCCCGAGCTGCTGGCGGGGTTGCGTCGCATCTCGGAGACGGGGCGCGTGGCGCCGGGGGTCCACCGCCGCCTGGCGGAGCGCCTGCGGGACCGGTACGGGGCCGTCATCGAATACCGGGAGGTCTGGGCTCCGGGGAACGTGGTCCAGCTGGGCGAGGTCCTGGGCGCCTTCGCGTCGGCGCCGGGAACCGGACCGGAGGAACGCAAGCTGCTCGTGGACGCCCTCCGGGGGAACCTGCGGAATCTGGGGACCGTCCAGATCCTGTCGGAGGTCTTCGCCCGGACGGACGAGGACGAGACCTCGTATGTCCAATCGCTCGAGGGCTTCGTCGGGGAAGTCCTCGCCTTTCTCGACCGCCGGGAATACCAGGAGCGCGAGGACCAGCGGATCCTGATCGAGGCGCTCGGCCGGGTGGCCGCGAATCGACGGCTCGCCGTGAACCGCGCCGAGAGCGAGCGGCGGCGCGAGCGGTTCGTGGAGCTGCTCCTCGAGCACGCGAACTGGCTCCGGCAGGCACGCCCGATCCTCCGCGCGCTCGGGGAGTCCGCCAACCTTCCGAAGGCGCTTCGGAAGCGGGCGCAGGAGGGGGGCGCGTGAGCGGGGAATTCGTCGTCTTCACGGCGCAGACGAACATCGCCGAGGCGATGGACCTGGACGCGCGCGTGGTCGAGGCCTTCCGGGCCCTCGGCTTGAAATGCCCCGGCCGCACTCCGAAGCGCGAGTGGTGCGTGGCTTCCGAGAAGGAGACGCTGGCCGAGGCGGCGCTCTACCACGAGCGGGACCTCGAGCCGATCCTCAGGGCGCTGAACGATCTCAAGATCCCCAGGAAGTCCTGATCCGTGACCGCCTCCGCTTCCGCGCTGGAGCGGCTCGCCTCCCCCCTGCAGTTCCTCAAGGGGGTCGGTCCCCGACGCGCCGAAGGGCTCGCCAAGGCGGGTCTCACCACCGTCTACGACCTCCTCACCTGGTACCCGAGGCGCCATTACGACCGCCGTTCCTTCCGGAAGATCGCGGAGGCGCGCCCGGGCGAGGTGGAGACCCTGCAGGGAGTCGTGCAGTCGATGCGCACCGAGCGGACCTCGCGGCGGGGCCTGACGCTGTTCCGATTGGCGCTCGCCGACGAAACCGGGAGGATCGAGGCGGTGTGGTTCGGCCGGAGATTTCTGGAGAGCGCCTTCCAAGCCGGGGACGTGGTCATCGTTTCGGGGAAGGTCGAGGTCTTCCGGACGCTCCAGATCCGGCCCGACGAGTACGAGATCATCGGGGGCGAGGATTACGAACCCATTCACGCGACGGGGCTGGTGCCGGCTTATCGACCTGTCGAGGGTTTGGGCCGGAAGGCCCTCCGGAGGCTGATCCACGAGACGGTGAAGGAGTTCGCCGCCGCGGTACCCGAGACGCTTCCGGCCGAGGCGCGGCGCCGGCGCGGCCTCGCGGAGATCGGCGAGGCCTTGCGGGCCATTCACTTCCCGGCGGACGAGGCGGAGAAGGAGCGGGCGCGTCGGCGGCTGGCGTACGACGAGTTCTATTTCTTCGAGCTGATGCTGGCCCTGCGGAGGCGCGGCGCCCGGAAGACCCGGGTCGGAAAGCCGCTCCGGATCGACGATTCCCTGGATGGACGGATCCTCCGGCGGTTTCCCTTCACGCTGACCGGAGCCCAGACGCGCGTGATCGGTGAACTCCGGAAGGACCTGGTCTCGGACCACCCGATGAGCCGCCTGCTTCAGGGCGATGTCGGCTCGGGCAAGACGATCGTCGCGGCGTACGCCGTGCTCGCGGCGGTTGGAAATCGACGCCAGGCCGCCGTGCTCGCGCCCACAGAGATCCTGGCGGATCAGCACGCGCGGACGTTCGCCTCCATCCTGCGGGGATCGCGGGTTCGGATCGGGCACCTCGGCGGCGGCATGCGGGGCAAGGCGGGAAAGGAGCTCCGCGAAGCCATCGCGGCCGGGGAGATCGACCTCGTGGTCGGCACCCACGCGGTACTCGAGGAGTACGTCAAGTTCCGCGACCTCGCCGTCGCCGTGATCGACGAGCAGCAGAAGTTCGGGGTGGCCCAGCGCGCGTCGCTGCGTCTGAAGGGAAACCGGCCCCACGTTCTCGTGATGACGGCCACTCCCATCCCCCGAACGCTCGCCCTGACGCTGTTCGGGGATCTCGACCTCTCCGTGATCGACGAAATGCCCCCCGGGCGCAAGCCCGTGACGACCCTCTCCCGGCCCGGGGAGAAGCGCGCGGAGGAGCTGGCCTTCATCCGGCGGCTCCTCAAGGAGGAGAGGCAGGCCTACTGGGTCTCGCCGCTCGTGGAGGAGTCGGAGAAGCTCGACCTCGAGTCCGCGGTCCGGCTCCACCAGGCGCTCGTCCGCGACCTGGCGCCCCATCCCGTCGCGCTCCTCCACGGCCGCATGAAGGCGGCCGAGAAGGAGGCGGTCATGGCGGCGTTCCGGCGCGGCGAGTCGCGCGTCCTCGTCTCCACCCTCGTGATCGAGGTGGGGATCGACGTCCCCAACGCGACGCTCATGGTCGTCGAGAACGCGGAGCGGTTCGGCCTCTCCCAGCTCCACCAGCTCCGGGGGAGGATCGGGCGCGGCGCGCAGGAGGGGTACTGCATCCTGTTCGGGGACCCGAAGTCCGACGAGGCTCGGGAGCGCCTTCGAGTCTTCGCATCGACCACGGACGGCTTCAAGATCGCCGAGGCCGATCTCAAGCTCCGGGGCCCGGGGGAATTCTTCGGGACCCGCCAGAGCGGGCTCCCGGAGTTCCGGGCGGCCGACCTGATGGGGGATGCGGCGCTCCTGGCCTGGGCGCGGGAGGACGCCTTCGCGCGGATCGAGCGCGACCCCGGGCTGGCCGGGGAAGGGGGCCCGGCCCTCAGGGCGCTCCTCGGGGAACGGCTGCGCACCCGGGTTTCACTGGCCACGGTCGGCTGATCCGCCGATATGCTCGTATAGGATGGCGGCGTCCCGCGCGCTCCTTGTCGGAGCCGTGGAGCCGTGATAGCCTCTGACTCCCCATATGCCCCTGCTCAGCGTCGAAAAGGCTACCAAGATCTACGGCGGCCGCCGCGTGGTGAACGGGGTCTCGCTCGAGGTGAACGGGGGCGAGGTCGTCGGTCTCCTGGGGCGCAACGGGGCGGGCAAGACCACGACCTTCCGGATGGTCATCGGCCTCGTGCGGGCCAACTCCGGGAGGATCACCTTCAAGTCGAAGGAGGTGACCCGCCTGCCCATTTACCGGCGCGCGCGGATGGGCATGGGATTTCTTCCGCAGGAGCCCTCGGTCTTCACGAGGCTCACCGTGGAAGAGAACCTGATCGCGATCCTGGAGACCACGAAGATCCCCCAGGGCGAGCGGCAGGCCCGCGCCCAGGCGCTCCTCGAGGAATACGGCCTGATGAGGCTCGCCAAGCAGCGGGCCTTCACGCTCTCGGGCGGGGAGGAGCGGCGCCTGGAGATCTGCCGCGCCCTCATCACGAATCCCTCCATCATCCTCCTGGACGAACCGTTTTCGGGCGTCGACCCCATCGCCGTCTCCGAACTCCAGCAGTTCATCACGCGCCTGAAGGTGCGGGGAATCGGAGTCCTGTTGACCGACCACAACGTGCGCGAGACGCTCGCCATCTGCGACCGCGCGTACATCATCACCGAGGGCAAGGTCCTCTGCGACGGCCCTCCGGACCAGATCGTGAGCGACCCCCAGGTCCGGAAAATCTACCTCGGGGAGCATTTCCAGCTCCTGCCGCCCCGCAACGACGGGGGAGGCCCGCGGTGAGCACGGACTCCTTCGGTGTCGTCCTGTCGGGCCTCATGCTGATCGGCCTTCTTTTTTCCACCGTGCTCTTCGAGCCCGCCCATCGGAAGACCGGGGCGGCTTTCTTCCTCGGGTGGTTCGTGCCCGGGGCGGGCCATTTTCTCCTCGGGCGCCGGGTCAAGGCGGCCGCGCTTTTCCTCATCCTCGCGCTGCTCTATGTCGTGGGGCTCTCCATCAGCGGCTGGCGCCTCGTCTCGTTCGATGACAATCCCTTCTATTACGTGGGTCAGTTCGGCTCGGGAGTGACCACGCTGCTGGGGCGTCTGCTCGCGGAACCCAAAGCCTACCCGCTCGAGAAGTTCCCGCCGAAGTGGATCGATCCGGGGATGCTCTATGTCTGCGTGGCGGGGCTTCTGAACGTCGTCGTTGTGATGGGGGTCTTCAACGCCGAGCGAAAGGCCGTGGCGCCGGCGGCGGAGGGGGAGAAGAAGTGAGCGATTCCTATCTGTGGTTCTACTTCCCCCTGGTCATCGCCATCATGGCCGTCCTGGAGATCTGCCGCCACGACGACCCGAGGATCATCATCCGGCGTTCCCTGATCAATTCCGCCATCCTCACGGGGGTCCTTGCGGGGGGAGCCCTCGTCTTGCATCTCCTTGGCCGGTACCTCTAGGTTCCTGTCGGATCACCGGATCAAGCGCAGGCATCTCGACATCGGCCAGCAGACGGCGAAGGCCCGCCCGATGATGTACTTCCCTTCGACGACAGGCTGATGGACCGGCGCGGGAGGTGTTCCCTCGAGGTCGCCATAGTCCCAGGCCTGTTCGTGGCCGTGGATGTCGGCCGCGATGTAATAGTCGGGAAGTCGCTCCCTCCCCATTCGCGCCGCCCAGCGCTTTTTCAACTCCAGCTTGTCGCCGCCGGTCGCCAGTTCAAGCCCCTCGCAGGCGATCTCGCGGCCGTCCCTTAGATGGAAGACATGTTTCTTCCAGACACGGCCGTCGTGGCTGTTGTTGACGTTGTCGCCCAGCATGAAGTACTGATCGGCCTTGAGGTGGAGGTGGTGCGTTTCGCCCACTGGGCCCGGGGTCAATTCGATGCCTCCTGGATGCTCCTTGTAGTGGATGTCCCGGCCCACCCGCAGGCCGGAGAGGCGGAAGCCGCCGCCCGCCGATCCGAAGGTGAGGCCGTGGTCGGCCGCGCGGGTCCGCACGTCGTCGTAGGTTTCCTGGAAAACGACTTCCGCCTGTGCGCGGCCGTCGAACAGGACCACCGTCATGCCGTCGTAGACCATGAACTCGAGATGGACCGCGGATCCCGTGGGAAAGGCGGGCGTCTTGAGAGGATGCGATTGACCCGCGATGAGAAGGGCCGAGTCGCCCTTCGGGCTCAGGCTGAGCTTGAAGGGTCCGAAGTCGTGTCCGATCTCCACCCAGAATGCGCCGTCCGCCTTGTCGAGCAGAAGGTCCGCCTCGAAGACGACTTCATTCACGACCACCCCGGACCTTGACCCGTCGTCGATATCCCTCGCCCTGAAAAAGGATCGGGCCTGACCGCCCCCCGTCAGGACTCCGTCGCGCACCTGGACTCGCGGTCCATCCGTGACGGGGAAACATTCCTCGAAGGACTCCAGGCTTTGAAGGATCGGACGGCCTCGCCGGTCCCACGGGTCGATCCAGATCGCGCGCTGGTCTTTCAGGGGCTTGCGCTGGATATGAAAGCGCACGTCCGTCGACGGATTGGAATGGGCGTAGACATTGCCGCGAAACAGAAAGAGTTCCTCCTCGGGGAGCCCCACGACGCGCTTGATGAAGTTCTTGGTGGGGTTCAGGGGGAACTTGAAGACGTCAACGTCGAAGCGCCTCACGGGCTCGAGAAGGTAGGAAAGTTTCGTGACGATGATCCGGTCCCCGGAACGGTTCTCCTCCGGCTTGTCCCCCATGAGGGTCGGCTCCATGGAGCTCGAGGGGATCTTGAAGACCTCGACGCAGAAGCAGCGGATGACGAGGGCCATGATGAAGGCCACGGCCACCGCCTCGACGTTTTCCCTCAGCCAGGCGAGCGGGTGCTCCGTCGGCGGGTCGGTGGGCTTCGCGGCGGCGGAGGCGTCGGCGGCCCGGAACCGGTGGTGGGAGAGGAAGGCGTAGACGACGAAATATCCGAGCGCCGGGATCGCGAGGAGCGTCACTCCGTTGCGGAGCACGTAGACGATCCCGATGGCCATCCCGGCCAGGGCGAATACCTCGGCCACGCGATGGGCCCAGCGCAGCCCGAGGGCCGTGGCCGCCGCCGGTATCGCCGCGAGCCCGATCCCGATCAGGGCCAGCACGAATCCCGGAGTCTCGCCGATCCGCCAGGCTCCGATCGCGGCCGCCGCGGGCCACAAGGCGAGGGGGAGGAAGAGGAGAACCGCGGAAATCGCGCGGTCCCTGAGGGAACCTACGCCTCCTCGTCCGACCCCCGGAGGACCGCCATGAAGGCCGCCTGCGGGATCTCCACCCGCCCGACGGACTTCATCCGCTTCTTGCCTTCCTTCTGCTTCTCCCACAGTTTCCTCTTGCGGGAAATATCGCCGCCGTAACACTTCGCCGTCACGTCCTTCTTGAGCGCGGAGATGTCCTCGCGGGCGATGACCTTCTTCCCGATCGCCGCCTGGAGGGAAACCTCGAACATCTGCCTCGGGATCTCCTTCCGCAGCACCCTCAGGATCCGCCGGCCCTTCTGCTCCGAATTCTCCCGGTGGATGATGATCGAGAGCGCGTCCACCTCCTGCCCGCCCACGAGGATCCGGAGCCGCGTCAGGTCCGCGGTCTCGTAGCCGAGGAACCGGTAGTCCAGCGTCCCGTACCCGCGCGTCATCGACTTCAGCTTGTCGTAGAAGTCGTAGACGATCTCGGCGAACGGGAGTTTATACGTGAGGATCACCCGGAGGGGAGAAATGTACTCGGTCTTTTCGTAGGTACCGCGGCGCGACTCGCAGAGCGACATGATCGCGCCGATGCTCTCCGTCGGGACGATGATGCTCGCCCGGACGACGGGTTCGCGCCACTCCTCGATGAGCGGATCGTCGGGCAGCTTCGCGGGGTTGTCGATGCGCAGGACCGCCTTCCCGTGGTCCGTGCGCGCCACGATTTCGTAGGTCACGCTCGGCGCGGTCTGGATCAGGTCGACTTTCTCCTCGCGCTCCAACCGCTCCTGGATGATCTCCATGTGGAGCAGGCCGAGGAATCCGCACCGGTAGCCGAACCCGAGGGCCTCGCTCGTCTCGGCCTGGTATTTGAAGCTGGAATCGTTCAGGCCCAGCCGTTCGAGCGCCTTCTTGAGGTCCCCGAAGTCCGTGTCGCCCGCGGGGAAAAACCCGCAGAAGACGACGGGGAGGGGCTCTTTGTAGCCGGGGAGCGCCTTGACGGTGACCGGCCCCGCGGGGGCCACGGTGTCGCCGACCCGCACGTCGCGGATCGACTTGATGTTGGCCATGAGGTAGCCGACGCGTCCCGCCGTCAGCTCGTCGACTTCCCTCATCTGGGGCGTGAAGATGCCGACGTATTCGACCTCGTGCTCCGTCCCGGTGCCGAGGAAGCGGATCTTGTCGCCGCGCTTCACGCGGCCGTTCATGATGCGCACGTAGGCGACACAGCCGCGGTATTCGTTGAACTCGCTGTCGAAGATGAGCGCCTGCAGCGGCGCGTTCACGTCCCCCTTGGGGGGCGGGACTTTGTCGATGACCTCCTGGAGGAGCTCCTCGATGCCCGTCCCCATCTTGCCGCTGACCCGCAACACTTCCTCCGAGGGGATGCTGAGCGAGTTCTCCATCTCGAGGAGCGACTCCTCGATCTGCGCCGTCTGCATGTCGATCTTGTTCAGGGCGGGCACGACGACGAGCCCGCCCTCCGTCGCGAGCAGGGCGTTGGCGACCGTCTGGGCCTGGACGCCCTGCGTGGCATCCACGAGGAGCACGGCCCCCTCGCAGGCGGCCAGGGATCGCGAGACTTCGTAGTTGAAGTCGACGTGGCCCGGCGTGTCGATCAGGTTGAGCTGGTAGCCCTGGTATTCCATGGCCACGGCCTTCGCCTTGATCGTGATGCCGCGCTCGCGCTCGAGGGCATTCGAGTCCAGGAACTGCTCGCGGATGTCGCGTTTCGACACCGTGCCCGTGAGCACCAGGATCCGGTCCGCCAAGGTGGACTTTCCGTGATCTATGTGTGCGATGATGCTGAAATTACGGATCTTCGAAATCTCGGTCATGGAACAACCTTAGGCCTTAACGGAGCGATTCTGGATTCTCGATTCTGGATTCTGGGGCCGAGAATCGAGGATCAAGAATCGAGAATCACTCATTTCATGTTCCGACCCTGGTTCGCCAGCAGGGCTGCGCCGATCCATCCAGCATTGCTTCCCAATTTACCGGGCACGATCACCAGCCTCCTCCTATAGTCCTCGAAAACCCGTTCGCGGGCGGCGCGACGAACCCGCCCGAGGAATCCCGCGCCCGCCACGGCCATTCCGCCGGAGATCACGAACCGCTCCGGCTGGAGGACGTTGAAGACTCCCGCGATGGCCGCCCCGAGAGCCGCCACCGCGCCTTCAACGGCCTTCCGCGCACGCGGGGATCGACTCCTGAAGGCCTCCTCCGCGCTCCGCGCTCCCGCCGCCCGCGTCACGGCCGTGGCCGAGGCGAAGGCTTCAAGACATCCCCGGCGTCCGCAGGCGCAGGCCGGACCTCCCGGGTCGATCTGAACGTGACCGAACTCCGCCGCGCCTCCCGCGGCCCCGGTCCAGAGCCGCCCGTCGAGGACGAGCCCGCCTCCGACCCCCGTTCCCAGCGTGTACAGCGCCAGGCTGGAGGTCCCTTTTCCGGCGCCCGCCGACCATTCCGCATACGCGGCGCAATTCGCGTCGTTTTCGAGCCGCACCCGCCGTCCCAGCCCGGCCTCGAGAAGCCGCGGCAGGGGGACATTCTCCCAGCCGAGATTGGGCGCGACCAGAATCCGCGTCCGTCGGAGGTCGAGCGGTCCCGGAGCCCCGATTCCGACGACTCGCGCCGCTCCGAAGCCTTGAAGCCCCCGCGCCGCGGCGGCGATGTCGGCCACGACCGCGCGCGGGCCCCTTCCGGGTCGAGTCGGGATCGACGTGGACTCCCTCACGCGGCCCCGCTCGTCGCACGTCCCCAGCTTCACGCTCGTGCCGCCGAGGTCGACGCCGAGCAGGAGGGCCATTGCGGAACACATTTAAGCAGGTAAGGGAGCGAACGTCTACCCGGCAGGGATGTCACGAGTCGTGAGTTGAGGGTCGTGAGTCGAGGAAAGATGTCA
>DASXTT010000124.1:0-3847 GCA_036505255.1 Planctomycetota bacterium
GACGAGCGCCCGAAGGACCATGCACACGCGCTCCGCATCCTCCTCGAGCTCGCGGATGCGGCCGTCGGAGGATTTCGTGCCCGCGCCGATGCTGATGTCGGCCTGGTCGAAATCCTCCTCGGGGAAGAGGTTGCCCAGGTAGTAGCGCGCGCGGGTCATAGGAAGCCTCCTCGAAGAATCATACGTTGCCCGCCGGGCCGAGACAAGAATGAAGTCCAAGGCGCACGTTGAACTTCCCCTGCAACCTTTACTCGTCCCTGGTGTCCCATATTCAGGAGAATTCCGAGGATGCCGCCAGAGTCGGACCTGGTCCGGGAGGCTGGGAACGGCGACCTCGCGGCCATGGAGGCGCTGTACGAAGCGCACCGCGCGATGGTGTTTGCGGTGGGGATGGGCGTCTGCGGCAACGGGACCGACGCGGACGAGGTGCTCCAGGAGACCTTCCTGCGCGCCTTCCGGTCCCTGGCGGACTGGCGGGGCGCGGGCAAGTTCTCGACGTGGCTCTATTCGATCGCGGTGAGGACGGCCCTCAACTGGAGGAGCCGGTTCGTTCTCCGGCCGGGTCCACGCCGGCCCGCGGAGGAGTCCCCCGCCCCCGGGGACGCGGCCGATGAGGCGGAGTCCGCGGAGGGATTGCGGCGCGCCATCGCCAAGCTCCCGTACCGTCAACGGATCGTCCTGACGTTGCGACATCTGAGAGGGTTGAGCCTCGCGGAGATCGCGGAGCTCCAGGAGTGCGCCCGCGGGACCGTGAAATCGAATCTGCATCACGCGATGGCGAATCTGAAGGAAACGCTCGAAAACGAACGGATGCGGGCATGAGTGACTCGGACGAATCGGACATCCGCCGGGGGTTGGAGGCGGACTCCCGGGCGACGTTCGGCGACCTGCGGCGGAGGCTCGAAACGGATCGTCCCGGGGCGTGCGAGGCCCTCGACGAGGAGATCACGGCCCTGGCGACCGGCTCGCCGGATCCCGAAGCGGAGCGCCACGTCGCGGAGTGCGCGCGGTGCCGGGATCGGAGGGACGCGCGCGCCGACCTGTGGCGGCGCTTCGCATGGCCCGAGTCACGGGCCCGGTTCCTGGGGCTCCGTCCGCGCCTCTTCGAGCCCCGTCCCTTCCGGCTGATTCGCGGGGTCGCGGCGGCGCTGCTCGCGGCGGCCGTCGCGGGGACCTTGACGCTGCCTCATCCCCAAACGCCCGCCGACGGGGACGCGCTGAGGGTGCGTCTCGACCGGATGGGCGTGAGCCTGAAGGAACTCGCGGCGCTCGGTAACGAGCATTCGATTCGGATGCTGAAGGACATTGGCGGGCCCGAGGCGGACGCGTTGCTGCTGGGGCTTCTGGGTCGCGACCCGCGCCTCGACCCGATCATCGCCCGCGCGCTCGCCGGCGGCCCCACCGAGTCCCTGCTCCCGGCCGACCTCGTACGGGATCACCGTCCCGACCTCCTGCCGGCGCTCGTCGAAATGGCGCGGCCGGGCAGCGCGTCCGCGATCGTCGCCGCGCTGTTCGATTCCCGCCTGGCCCCGCGCGCGGCCAAGGCCCTCACCCGCTTACCGCGCGACGAAGTTGAATCGGCGATCGCGTTCGCGGGAATGGGCGCCACGCCCGATGAGGCTGAAACGCTCGTGGATCGGGAAATCGCGCTGGAGGGCGCGCTCGTGGCGGCGGGGCGCAGCAATCGCCACGGCGACCAGTGCTTCTGGCGCGCCGTCACGTCCGACGGCGGGCTCGACTTCCTGATGGCGGCGGCGGGAACCGCCGCGTTGCGGGAGGAGGCCTTCGCGTTCCTCACCCTCCTCCCCGACGACCTCGTGGCGGCGGGATGCCGCAAGGCCCTGCGTCATCCGGCGCTGGCGGCCGGGGCGGCGCGGGTGGCCGCCAAGTTGGGCGATCGGCGGCTCGTGCCGGAGCTGCTCCGCGCGGCGAAGAATCCCCCGCCGGGTATGGAGAGCGCCGGCTTCGAGATCTCGTCCGACGAATTGATCACGTTCCGGTCGCTCACCTTCGAGGCGGTCTGCATGCAGGCGGTGGCCGAGCTGACGGAAGGGAAGCGTGAATTGCGCTGACCGCGAAGCCGTGAGTCGAGAGTCATGAGTCGTGAGTCCAGCGACTCAAGACTTCTCAGTTACGCAGCTTCGGCAGCGCCTCGTTGAGGTAGGTCACGATTTCGCGCGTGTCGGTCCCCGGGCCGAAGAGACGCCCCACGCCCATCTTGTTCAGCGCCGCGACGTCCTCGGGCGGGATTACGCCTCCCCCGCACAGAAGCACGTTCTTCATCTTGCGCTTCCTCATGAGATTCAGGATCTCGGGGAAGAGGGTCATGTGCGCGCCCGAGAGGATCGAGACGCATACGGCGTCCGCGTCCTCCTGGAGCGCCGCGTTCACGATCATCTCGCTCGTCTGGTGCAGGCCGGTGTAGATGACCTCGAACCCGGAGTCCCGCAGCGCGGCCGCCACCACCTTGGCGCCCCGGTCGTGGCCGTCGAGGCCGGGCTTGGCGACGAGCACTCGGTACTTGCGTACCGGAGTCTTTGGTGGAGACGCCTTCTTGCGCGTACTGGTTTTCATGTGACCTTGCTTGCGGCTGTCTGCTTCCTGCTTCCCGCTCCCGGCTTGAAGCTTGAAGCTTGGAGCTTGAAGCGGCCGCCTACCAATAGATGGGCGGCTCCCTCCACTCCCCGAACTCCGCCTTGAGCGTCTCGACGATCTCGCCCAGCGTGACGTCGACCTTCACCGCCGCCAGGATGGGCGGCATCAGGTTCGTGTTACCCTTCGCCGCTTTCCCGATCTCCCCGAGCGCCCGCTTGACCGCCCCCGCGTCGCGCCGCCGCTTCAGTTTCTTCAGCTCCGCGACCTGGTCGCGCTCCACCCGGGCGTCCACCTTCAGGAGGTTGATCGGCTTCGGCGCGGGATCGACGTACTCGTTCACCCCGACGTTGATGTAGCGCTTCTCCTCGACCGCCTTCTGGAACTCGTAGGCCGCCCGCGCGATCTCCCGCTGCGGATACCCCTTCTCGATGGCGGGTATCATCCCGCCCATGCCCTCGATCGTCTTGAAGATCTTCTCGGCCTCCGCCTCCATCTTGTCCGTCATCGACTCGATGAAGTACGACCCCGCGAGCGGATCGATCGCGTCCGTCAGGCCGCACTCGTGCGCCAGGATCTGCTGGGTCCGCAGCGCGATCTTCACCGCGTGCTCCGAGGGCAGCGCGAGCGCCTCGTCCATCGAGTTCGTGTGAAGCGACTGCGTCCCCCCGAGGACCGCCGCCAGCGCCTCGACCGCCGTCCGGACGATGTTGTTCTCCGGCTGCTGGGCCGTCAGCGAGCACCCCGCCGTCTGCGTGTGGAACCGGAGGCGCCAGCTGTCCGGGTTCTTCGCCCCGTACCGCTCCTTCATGTGGCGCGCCCAGATCCGCCGGGCCGCGCGGAACTTCGCGATCTCCTCGAAGAAGTCCATGTGGCTGTTGAAGAAGAACGAGAGCCGCGGCGCGAAGGCGTCGACGGGGATCCCCGCCTTGATGCCGAATTCGACATATGTGAAACCGTCCATGAGCGTGTAGGCGAGTTCCTGGAGGGCCGTCGAGCCCGCCTCGCGGATGTGGTAGCCGCTGATGGAGATCGTGTTCCACTTCGGCACCTTCTCCGCGCAGAACGCGATCATGTCCGTGATGATCCGCATCGACGGGAGCGGCGGGAAGATCCACTCCTTCTGCGCGATGTACTCCTTGAGCATGTCGTTCTGGATCGTGCCCCGGAGGCGGTCCGGCTTCACCCCCTGGCGCTCCGCGCAGGCGACGTAGAATGCGAGCAGGATGCACGCCGTCGGGTTGATCGTCATCGA
>DASXTT010000125.1:0-6990 GCA_036505255.1 Planctomycetota bacterium
TCGCGCCGCTCGTTCAGGTAGCGGACGGTCAGGTCGCGGAGGGTGGCGCACCGCTCGAGGACCGGGCTGGCGCGGGAGGATCGCCACTCGCCCGCCGTGGTCAGAACCCGGACGGGGGCTTGGGTGAGGGCGACGAGGGCGGTGAAGCTGGGGTCGACGTAGGGGACGAAGATCTTCAGGGATTTCTTCGCCGAGGAGAAGATGCGGGCGAAGGCGTCGTAGGTGCGCGCGAGGGGAACGGCGCCCTCGATGTCGTTCCGCAGGGCCGGGGGGATGGAGAGCACGAGTTGCGCGGGGAAGGACGAGTCCGCGCCCTCGGCCGCGGCGGGCCCTGAAGGATGCGCTTCGCTTGCCTTCAGGGCGGGCCTGAGCGCGCGGATCCAACGGTCGAGCATGGTCCGGCCTCCTTTCCTGGGAGGAGAACGCAGGGCCCGTGCCAGAAGGGCCGCGCGGAAGGTGAAGGAAGCCAGCGACCTGCCGAGGACTTCGTTTTCGCAAGAAATCGCGATACGCAGCGACACGGTGGCGTTGCGGAGTGAAACGTCCGGCGGCGAGACCGTGGCCGTTGGTTTTTTTGCGCCATGGGGGTGGCGCAAAAGAATCGGGCCGGCGGGATTTGAACCCGCGGCCTCTTGCACCCCAAGCAAGCGCGCTAGCCAGGCTGCGCTACGGCCCGTTTCAAGGTCAGGGGAGGGGATTATAGCGCGACTCTCAAGGTCCGCAAGCGCGGCGCGGTATCATCCCCTCCATGGTAGAGGAGACATCCCTGGGGGGACCGCGCGCCGCGTTCGCGGAGACGCTGTGGACCTCGGTCCTGCGCGCCAAGGACGACGGCGCGGCGCTCGGCCGCCTCATCGAGCGCACGTGGAAGCCGCTCTACTTCTACATCCGCCGCAAGGGGCGGGACGTCGAGCAGGCGAAAGACCTGACGCAGGCCTTCTTCGCGCACCTCATGGAGTCCCGGCTCCTCGACAAAGTCGAGCGCGGCCGCGGACGCTTCCGCAGCTACCTGATCTCCGGCCTCGAGCACTTCCTCGCGAACGAGTACCGCACGGCCAACGCCGAGAAGCGGGGCGGGTCCGTGTCGACGCTCGGCCTGGACTTTTCCGGGGCGGAGCGCGAGTTCGAGCCCTCCCTCGCCGAAACTCCGGAAGCCCTTTACCTGCGCGCGTGGGCGGCGGGCGTGCTGAAGGAGTCCCTGCAAGCCCTGGGCGCCGAACTCGGAAGTCAGTTCGACGCGGTGCGCCGCCACCTTTCCGCGGAAGGCGAACGGCCCTCGTATCGGGACTCCGCCGCCGCCCTGGGGATGTCCGAGTTCGAATTCACGAACTTCCTCCGGCGGGCGCGGCTCCGCCTGCGCGCGCTCGTCCTGGAGCGCGTGCGCGACACCGTCGACGGCGACGCGGAAGAGGAAGCGGCGGACCTCCTGCGGGCCCTCGGAAAAAAGTCCTAATGGGCGCGCGGCGTCCTTACCACGTAGAGGTATGACTACTCAAGTACGCTGCGCCGGCTGTTCCCAGGAATTCCCGTACCACGTCGTCGAGCAGTTCGGCGGACTCTGTCCCGCGTGCGTCGCGGGCTTCGCCACGATCGAAGATCCCGCGGACTCCCCGCTGAAGCCGGGCGCCACGTTCGGGAAGTTCGAGATCGTCGGCGTGATCGGCCGCGGCGGCATGGGGACCGTCTACCGGGCGCGCCACGCGGGGCTGGGCCGGGAAGTGGCGTTGAAGATCCTCTCGGCGCGGCTCGCCTCCGATCCCGAGTTCGTGCGGAGGTTCGAGCGCGAGGCGCGCACGCTCGCGTCGCTGGAACATCCGAACATCGTCGCGGTGCACGACACGGGGGTCGAAGCCGGCGCCCCGTACCTCGTCATGGAATTCGTCGAGGGCGTCAGCCTGCGGCGGCTTCTCGCGGAGCGCCGCCTGCCGCCCGAGGAGGCCCTCGGCATCGTGCCCCAGCTGTGCGAGGCGCTCGAGTACGCGCACGCGCGCGGGGTCGTCCATCGCGACGTCAAGCCGGAGAACATCCTGATCGACACGAAGGGGCGGACCAAGATCGCCGACTTCGGGCTCGCGTTCATCGTCGGCATCGACGCGCCCCGCCTCACGCGCACGGACGTGACGATGGGGACGCCGCACTACATGGCGCCCGAGCAGGTGGAGAGCTCGCGCCGCGTCGACCACCGCGCGGACATCTACTCGATGGGGGTCGTGCTTTACGAGATGCTGACCGGCGAGCTGCCCCTGGGGCGGTTCTCCCCGCCGTCGGAGAAATCGAAGGTCAACCGCCGCTTGGACGAGATCGTGCTCCGCGCGCTCGAGAAGGAGCCCGACCGCCGGTACCAGCAGGTCACGGAATTCCATCGCGCGATCGAGTCCGCGCCCCAGGGCCGTGACGAGCGCCGCGTCGTCAGGGGCTACGAATACAAATCGCGGATCACGATCTTCGGCTGGCCGCTGGTCCATATTACGCGCGGCGTGGACGCGAGCGGCCGGGAAGTGGCGGCGCGGGGCGTCATCGCGATCGGCGGGAGGGCTTACGGCGTCTTGGCGGTCGGGGGTTTCGCGATGGGTGTGATCCCCATCGGCGGCCTTGCGATCGGTCTCGTCGCGTGGGGCGGGCTCGCAATCGGCGCGCTCTTGGCGATGGGGGGCGGCGCGATCGGGACCGTCGCGTGGGGGGGCGGCGCGGTGGGATACGTGGCGATGGGCGGCGGCGCCGCGGGGTACTACGCCTACGGCGGCGGGGCGATGGGGAAGTACGTCTACTCCTCCCACCGTCGCGATCCGGAGGCGATCGCCTTCTTCTGGCGCTGGGGACTGGTCGATGTGCCTTCGGGCCGGCGGCCGTCCGACGGTCCTCCCGATGTCGAGCGGCTGAAGGCGATCGCGCGGGACGCCTCGAAGCAGTCCG
Source organism: Planctomycetota bacterium (assembly GCA_036505255.1). Lineage (GTDB taxonomy): Bacteria > Planctomycetota > MHYJ01 > MHYJ01 > JACPRB01 > DASRJF01. Next base: position 2,914 of record DASXTT010000125.1, read on the forward strand.
TGGTGCGCGTCCAGGCGCTGGCCGACCTGTACGAGGCGGAGATGTACTTCGGGATGCGGGGCCACCGCACGCGCGACGTCGTGACGAGCCTGCTGGCGCTGACGGAGGACCCCGACGTATCGGTGCGCGCGGACCTGTGTCGGAATCTCACCGGGGCGGTGCCTCCCGATCTCGCCGGCCCCCTGATCCGCTCGCTCAAGTTCGACTCGGAGGCGTCGGTGCGCGAGGTGGCGGCGGAGGCGCTCGGACCCCTGCGCGAGGTTCCGGCGGTGCAGGAGGCGCTCGAAGCGGCGTTGCGAACCGACTCCGCGCGGAGCGTGCGGGAGCGCGCCAGGAAATCCTTGAAGGGCGCCTGAGCGGGTTCGGGGCTGCAGCTCTCGCGGTCCGGCTCGCAAGCCGATCCCCTGTCGATCCCCCCCTCGGCGTACAATGTCAGAGATGACCGGCGATGACCTGATCATCTTCGTGCTTGCCCCCGTGGCCGGATTCATTCTCGGGTTTGACCTTTCGCGGCCGGAGGTCTTGTCGGGCCGGCGGGCCCTCGCGTTTTCCCTGCTTCCCTATGCCGGGTTGTTCCTAGGGTGGCTGTTCTGCTGAGGGCATCCGCTTCAATCGCTCGGACCGGGCGTGATGATCGGCGGCCTGCCCTTGAGCAACGTCTACTCGGTGCGGGCGGTTCGCAGGGCGCCGGAGCGCTTCTCCGCCTGGACCGGCCTGGCCTTCTCGCTTCTCGCGCTTGCCGGCTTGGCCTCGGCCATGCTGTATTGGGGTGATCGCTCGGTGACGGCCGCCGCGGCCGGTAGAATGGTCCGGTTCCCGGGCGGTTAGCTCAGCGGAAGAGCGTCTGCTTTACACGCAGAGGGTCGGGGGTTCGATCCCCTCACCGCCCACTTCGACTCGGCCGACCTCGTCGGCCTCGCTCGGTGCAAGCACCGCGACACAATCGCCACCCTTCGCGAATTCCATTGCTGTTCAAAATCCTTATGCGTATAAGGCGATAACGTCCGCTCCGGAGGCACTCCATGGCGCTTCTCCTGGCCCTCATCCTCCTTCAGGCCCCCGACGACCTCGGCAAGTTCCTCGCGGACCTCGAGAAGGAGCGCGCCAAGGGGGCCCCGCCCGCGGAGCTTTTGAAAAAACTCGAGCTCTGGTCCCAAGGGCGGCCGCCCGACACCCTCGCCCGTCTCGCCTGGAATCGCGCCCTCCTCGAAACGACGGTCCGGATCGACACGCTCTTCCTCGAGGGGCTCCAGCGGCGCGTTGGGAAGCCGGTGTCGCTCGGCCGGAATTCGGGCACGATCCGCGAGGTGAAAAAGGACCGCCTGATTCTCATCGTCCCCGGCGGGCAGATCGAGGTCGAGTTCTCCTCGATCCCCCCGGACGTCCGGATCGACGACCTGAAAAAGGAGAAACTCCTCCCCGAAAAGAGTTTCGAGGAAGCGGTCTTCCGATTCTCCGGGAGCCGCACCCCCGCAGCCATGTCCTTCGCCCGCGCCCTGACCGACGACTCCGAGAAGGCGCGCGCGCTCGCGGCGGTCGCCGGCTGCGTGCTCCAGGCGGCCGACCGGACCCTCGCGGCGGGGGGCCCCGTGAAGACGGCCGAGGAGCTCGCGGCCACCTGGTCGAAACACGCGGACCTTGTCGAGGCGGCCGACGGCGCGGTCCGCAATTTCCTGGACACCGTCCTGGGCCCGAAACTGGTCGCCGAGGCGGACGCCGTGCTGGCGAAGGACCGCAAGGCCGCGCGCCGGATTCTCGAAATGGCCGCCGGGCTGTGCCGCTCGCCCGAGATCGCCAAGGAAATCTCGGACCGGCGGTGGAGCGTCCTTGAAAAGGGGGAATGGATGAAGCTTCCGCTCGAATCGCTCGCGAAGAAGGGAGGCACGCTCGACGGGACGAAACTCGCCTGGCAGGACGACAATCCTGGAATGGAATCGGCCGAAAGCATCGATTTCGACGCCCTCCCGGTTCCCTGGGACCAGATTTCGGGGATCCGCGCGAAGGTCCGGCCGGGGACCGCGACCCATGTCGACATGCGCCTGGGGTTCGGTGTCCCCGCCAGGTACCACTCGGCCGTATTTCAGGCCAAGGAACCCCTCGTGTTCTACAGCTACATGGCCGGCCGGCAGGAACCGGGGAAGGCCTCCCCGGGGAAGTCCATCGCGAAGAAACCGGAGTACGAACTCCGCGCGGAAGGCGCGGGATCGAGGTGGAGGTTTTCCGTCGACGCCACGGAGCTCCAGGTTGTTGAATTGGACGACGCGCCCAGCCAGCTGCTGTTCGTCATCAACGACGGCAGGTCGGAGCTGATCAGCCTCGACGTGCGGAAGAAGTAGCGGTTACGCGGGCGGCGGGACCTTCGCGACCGGCCCGTAGAATTCCGGCCGGCGGTGGGCGATCCGGTCCACCTCGTAGCGGCCCGGCACGATGACCTTGCGGCTCTGGTCGCTCTCCGCGAGGTCCAGCTCCGCGATCAGGATCGCCTTGTCGGCCGCCGCTTCGGAGCGCAGCCGCCCCTCGCAGTCCACGATACGCGACCGGCCCAGGAAGCGGAATCCCGACTCCTCGCCGATCCGGTTCGCCGTCGCGACGTGGACGTGATTCTCGTGCGCGCGGACAAACGGCGAGAGGTCGCACGAGATCGTGGCCGCCTCGGGCCAGTTCGTGGGGACGCAGAGAAGCTGGGCGCCCTTGAGCTTGAGAACGCGCGCCGCCTCGGGAAAGCTCAGGTCGTAGCAGATGAGGACCCCGATTCTCCCGAACGGAGTCTCGAAGACCTGAAACCCGCGGTCGCCCCGCGCGGCGAACCGGTCGACCCCGAGGAAGGGGAGGTGCATTTTCCGGTAGACCCCCGCGATGGTCCCGGGCCCGATCACCGCCGCCGCGTTGTAGAGCGCGCCCGTGGCCGTGTCGCGCTCCAGCATTCCGACGATGGCCCACCGGTCGCGATCGCGGCACGCCTGGGCGAGCAGCTCCGTCGAGGGTCCCGGGATGGGCTCCGCGGCGCGGACGGCGTCCTCGGCCGACTCGAACCCGTACCCCGAGAGGGCGCATTCGGGGAAGACGACGAGGTCCGCGTCGATCCCCGCGACCTGCCGGAGGATCACGTCCAGGTTCCGCGGGACCTCGCCGAGTGCGGGGGCGAACTGGTAGACGGCCAGCTTCATGAGGGGGATGGTAGCACACCCGGCGGCCCCGGTGTTTTTCACGCTTTCGGGAGGTTCGACCCATTTTCCAACCCATATGCATTATCCCGTCGTATGATTAGATGGATACGGGTGGGCGGGTCAGGGAGGCGGCCATGAGCGACCCCAGGCTTCTTCACATCTACTGGCTCGACACCAAGGGCTCCGAGTGCTTCATCGTGGGGAACCGCGGCGGCCTCCTCGCCCTGCGACACGCGATCCACACCGCCATCGAGAGGGGCAAGAACGTCGGGGAGGAGGTCACCGCAGCCGACGGGGAGCCCTACAAGGTCACCGTCATCATGGAGAATTCCCACCTCGAATCGGATGCATGGCAGCGGATGGCGCTGCCCTATGTAGGTGAGGGAGCTGTTGACGTTCGAGAGAATGCTCTGTGGCCGAGCGAGCTGTGGATGAAAAAAGAACGGGCTTAGGCAAAGCTGCCAGTTTTCAGATCCCAGATCCCAGCTCCTGAAGATTCAAGCCGCGAGCAGTCACAAGTCTTGGAACTTCTCGAAACTCGAAACTTCAGAAACTGGGATCTGGAATCTGGGTACTGGAAGCTAACCCCCGTCTTGACGTTTCGCCCCGCTGTACGTATTGATTCTCGTCATGTCCGACGCACCCCCCGTCATGATCGAGGCGTCCGGCCTCACCAAGCGGTGGCGCAACTTCGCCGCCGTGGACGAGGTCTCCTTCTCCATCCCGCGCGGCCAGGTCGTCGCCTTCCTCGGCCCCAACGGCGCGGGCAAGACCACCACGATGCGCCTCCTCACCGGGTACATCGCGCCCACCTCGGGCTCGGCCCGCGTCGCCGGATTCGACGTCTCGACCCACCGCCTCGAGGCGGCCCGACGGATCGGCTACCTCCCCGAGAACGGCCCCCTCTACC
>DASXTT010000126.1:0-3871 GCA_036505255.1 Planctomycetota bacterium
CGAACGCGCGGGAACGAAGATGGGCAACAAGGGGCGCGAAGCGGCCGAGGCGGCGATCGAAATGGCGAACCTGGTGAGGTCGCTCTGAGCTGCGAATTTCGAATCCAGAATCTCGAATCCCGGGATCCCCGCACCGTGGTGTTCCAGGAACCCGAAATTCGAGATTCGAAATTCTGAATTCGCCCCCTGGATCAGCATGCGCAAACGCACGAAAGCCCGTGAACTGGCGCTTCAAGTCCTCTACCAGCTCGACCTGCGGGGCGACGAGGTCCGGACGGACGCGGACGAGCTCCTCCGGAACGCGACGGGGGATCCCGAGATCCTCGACTTCGCCCGGAGGATCATCGACGGCACGTGGGAGCGGCGGGCCGAGATCGACCGGATCATCGAGGCGGCGGCCCGCAACTGGGAGATCCGCCGCATGGCGGCCATCGACCGGAACATCCTCCGGCTGGCGACCTTCGAACTGCTCCACCTCGACGAAATTCCGCCGCTCGTCACCATCAACGAGGCCATCGACATGGCCAAGAAGTACAGCACCAAGAAGTCGGGCCACTTCGTGAACGGCATCCTGGACCACATCCGCACGACGTCGGCTCCGGAGTCGAAGCGCGGCTCCGCCCGGGACGACGCCGCCTCCGGAGCGTGACCCATGGGATTTCTCGGCGGATTCCTCGACCGGTTCAAGCGGGGCCTGCAGAAGACCCGCGAGGCCTTCGTCGCCCCCCTCCGGAAGCTGATCTCGGTCTTCCGCACGCTCGACGACGCCACCCTCGAGGAGCTGGAGGCGATTCTCATCGGAGCCGACGTCGGGGTCGAGGCGACCCGGAAGATCGTCGACGGCCTGCGGGCCGCCTACAAGAAGGGCGAGATCAAGACCTCCGACCAGGTCCTCGACTGGCTCAAGAAGGACCTCAAGGCGCGCCTCGCCGGGGAGGGCAACGACATCCGGCACGCGCCGTCGGGCCCCACGGTGATCCTCGTCTGCGGAGTGAACGGGGTGGGCAAGACGACCTCCATCGCCAAGCTCGCCGATTTCTTTCACAAGCAGGGAAAGCGCGTCATCCTCGCGGCGAGCGACACCTTCCGGGCCGCGGCGGTGGAACAGCTTTCGCTCTGGAGCGAGCGGCTCGGCGTCGACATCGTCAAGCACCGCCAGGGCGCCGACCCGGCGGCCGTCGTTTTCGACGCGGCCGACGCCGCGGTCGCCCGCAAGGCCGACTACCTCATCGTCGACACGGCGGGCCGGCTCCAGACGAAGGAAAACCTGATGAAGGAGCTGGGGAAGATCCGCAACGTCGCGGCCCGCAAGATCCCCGGCGCGCCCCACGAGGTGCTCCTCGTCCTCGACGCCACGACGGGCCAGAACGCGATCTCCCAGGCCCAGCACTTCTCCGACGCGGTGAGCGTCACCGGACTTTTCCTGGCCAAGCTCGACGGGACGGCGAAGGGGGGCATCGTCATCGCGATCAAGGAGCGCCTGAAGATCCCGGTCAAGTTCGTGGGACTCGGAGAGACGCCCGCCGACGTGGCGCGTTTCAATCCGGACGAGTTCGTGGACGCGCTGTTCGGCGAGTGAGGACGCTTCCGGCTCCCTGCCGCCTGCTTCCGGCATGGGGACCGGAAGCCGGAGGCCGGAAGCGGGAAGCGCTCGGTGGAACCGCAATGTCCTCGTCACGGAAGACGCTGCTCGCCTACTACCGCGATCTCCACCGTCGTTACGGCCCCCAGCGCTGGTGGCCCGCCGACACGCCGTTCGAAGTCATGGTCGGCGCCATCCTCACGCAGAACACGGCGTGGACCAACGTCGAGAAAGCCATCGCGGCGCTCAAGACTTTCGGGCTTCTCGATCCGAATCGAATCCTCGAGACCGACGAGGAAACCCTCGGATTGGCGATCCGGCCCGCCGGAACCTTCAGGGTGAAAGCGCGCCGACTGCGGGCCTTCGTCCGATGGTTCGTCGATCGCGGCGCCGATCTTCGGAAGATCCGCGCGCTGGGACGGCCGAAGCTCCGGGAGGAGCTGCTCGGGATCCCCGGCATCGGACGGGAGACCGCCGACTCGATCCTCCTGTACGCCTTCGATCTTCCCACCTTCGTGGTGGACCGATACGCGTGGCGGGTCCTGACGCGCCACGCCCTGGTGCCGGAGGACGCGGGCTACGACGAGATGAAGGAACTCTTCGAGGAGAGCCTCGGTCCCGACCGGAAGCTCTTCAACGAGTTCCACGCGCTGATCGTGAAGGTCGGAAAGGAGCACTGCCGGACGACCGCCCGGTGCGAGGGGTGTCCTCTCGAAGCGCGGCTTCCCGGGCGATAAAAAAACCCCGGAGCGGAGGCTCCGGGGTTGGTGCGAATGTTCTCTGTTATGCCTGGGGCACGTTCGGCACGGCGGCCGTCTTCCCGGTGCGCGTCACGTTGATGGCCTTGAGACCGTTCTGGTCCTTCTTGATTTCGAATTCCACGACCTCCCCCGGCGCGAGCGTACGGAACCCTTCCATCTTGATCGCGGTGTGGTGGACGAAAATGTCCTCGGTCACCCCCTCCTGCTTGATGAAGCCGTACCCCTTCTGGTCGTTGAACCACTTGACGGTGCCTGTGGCCATCCCAGATACCTCCCTAAACACGTCGGAAATCGGACCCCCAGATACGAGCGCCGAGTATATCCGGCTCCCCATGAGCGTCAAGCAAATATGGGTGACGCTCAGCGGGCGCGGAGCTGGATCCAGCGGATCGAAAGTCCCCCTTTCTCCCTCACAAGGCGGAAGTCGGAACCCCCTTCTTGTCGGTTGGCGAAGGCCGCCTCCGGGAGCCGGAACGTCGCCGTCGCCCATCCCCCGGAGTCCGTGAAATAGAACGGCTCGGCGGTCCGGCGGGTCCGGTCCGTCCCGCCCTTTCCGGGCGCCGCCGCGTCGTATTCGAGGACGACGCTTCCCGGGCCCTTGTCCAGGATCTGGATCTGGACCTCGTACTCCCGCCGCTCGTAGAGGGCGTACGAATCGTCGACGGCGAAGGCGAGGATCCGCCGCGCGACCCCCTCGACCGGCTTGGCGATCAGGATCTTCTCGTCCGTGAGGGTGACCACTTCGAAGGCGGCTCCGGGGGCGGCCACGGGTTGGAGGCCCTCGGAGGGCGGGTTGAATCTCAGGTGAAAGCTCGCGCCGATGGCGCCGGAGTACTTCCCCTTGGGCCGCTCCATCTCCTCGCCCTTCTTGAAGAGCGCGGCGTACTTGCGGGTGCGGTCGACGAAGGCCTTCTTGTGCTCCTCGGTCGGGCCGATCGCCGAACCCTCGTCGTACCGGTTCCAGGACTCGATCGCCACGATCCTCGGACGCAGCTTCAGGGCGATGTACCAGGAGCGGTCGTACCATGCCCCGTCGGCGCGATCGCGGACGCGGGCCGTGCCGTCCCGGAATCCCGGCCCCAGCGTGATGACATCCATCTCCTTGGGCCCGTCGAAATCGCCTCCGGGAACGTAGATGAGGTCCGCCTTGCCCCATCCCGCGGCGGCGACCGTAAAAAAGGGGACGATCATGCGCGTGGCTTCCAGCGTCGCGGGGGCCGCGCGTTTCGAAGGGGGAAACCAGACCATGGGCCGCCCATCGGCGGTCGCGAGGAACCGGGCCGGGATGCGGCCGAGAAGCGCGAGGGCCCGGGTCGGGTCGTCGATGACGGGGGCGACCTTCGCGATCTTCTTCTTCTCCTTTTCGGCGGACTCGAGCGCCTGGACGAGGGCGTCGACGGCGGCGGCGTTGCCCGCGAATTCGCAGAGGGCCACGTCGATCCCCGCGGCGGCCATCTCCTCGAGGTTTTTCCGGTGCCACCAGTGGCTGCGGTAGCTGAAATCGCGGAACGACTCCGGATGGTCCTGG
>DASXTT010000127.1:0-4158 GCA_036505255.1 Planctomycetota bacterium
GTCGCCATCACCGCCGCGTGCTCGTAGTCCGCGGAGAGCTTCACCTTCTCCCCCACGCCGCCGCGGTGGATGTTCGAGCGGAACTCCCCCTCGCGGCCGATGCGCCGCATCACGCTCCGGACCTTGCCGTCGATGACGAGCGCCCGGACGTCGCGCCCTTTCGACTCCGCGACGAAGCGCTGGAGCATGATGTCCTCGCCGAGGCTCCAGATCGTCTCGAGCATCGACTCTACCGACGCGGCGGTCTCGGCGATGACCACGCCCGTTCCCTGCGTGCCGCGGAGGAGCTTCAGGATGAGCGGCGTGCCGCCGAGGAGCGCGATCAGCTTGTTCAGGTGGCGCGGGTAGCGCGAAATAAGCGTGTCCGGAATGCGCACTCCGTGTTCCTGGAGGAGCTGGAGACAGCCGAGCTTGTTGCGGGCCCGCGCGATCGGGCCGTGGTCGTTCACGCTCGGAACGCCCATCAGGTGGAGCTGGCGGAGGACGGCGAGGAGGTATCCCGTGGCAAATGTCCCGACGCGGGGAATCACGACGTCGAAGCCTTCGACCTCCTTCCGATTGTGGAGGAGCTTCGGGACGCCGCCGGCGAGCACGACGACGCACTTGAGCGGGTCGAGGATCGACGCCTCGTGGCCCGCCTTCTCCGCCTCCTCGACGAGTCGGCGGGTGGAGTAGAGCGCCCGCCGGCGCGAGAGGATCAGCAGACGCATCAGGCGTAAACCCGGTAGTCCAGCTCCTGGAAGATCGAGTCGCGTTCCTCGATCTCGCGGAGCTCCCGCTCGTCCACGTCGCCGCGGTCGATCATGTCGGCGAGCCTGAGGAAGCGCGACGCGTGTTCCCGGAACCGGCGGTGGGCGTACGGGGAGGCGGTGCCGACGGTGATCAGGAAGGCCCAGTCGCTCGACTGGGAGAGGAGGAGCTCGCGGGCCGCCTGGGTCAGGGCGCGCCGCTCGAGGCCGGCGGCGTCGGGGCGCCGGCGGGCCAGCTCGACCATCCGATCCTCCGCGCGGTGCTGATGGCGGATCATCCAGTCGTTCGCGCCGTTCAGCCAGACCTCGGCGTAGCCCCGGTCCCCCCACGTGGAGAAGGAGGGCTCCAGCGTCTGGAGGCGGTTCTCGATCTTAAGGACCTCGGAGGGTGAAATCAAAACAACTTCGGACGAGGGGCGCCCCATCCGGCGGGCGACCGCTTCGAGGAATTTCGGGCCTTCGAACCACCAGTGTCCGAAGAGCTCCGCGTCGTAGGGCGAGACGACCGTCGGGACGGCGCCGAGTTTCTCTTTCAGCCACCGCGCCTGCTGGACGCGGTTGAAGACGAAATTCTCGGCGTGCTCCTCCGCCTTCGCCGCCGCCGCCGCGGGGTCGTAGGGCTGCTTGGCGTGAAGCGCCACGTCGCCGGTGATCCGGTGGTACTTGAGGCCCACGTTTCGCCGGACGCCGTCGGGATGGAGGTAGGGCTTGATGTATTCGTAATCCGCGTCGTACCCGAGGTCCCGGTAGAACTCGCGGTACACGCCGTCGCCCGGGTAGCCTTCCTTCGCGCTCCATACCTGCTTCGAGCTTTCCCGGTCGCGCGCGAAGACGGCGACGCCGGACGGCGTCCGCGCGGGGGCGTACAGGCCCCGCCGGGGGACGCGCGAGCCGTTGATCAGGCCGTGGCTGTCGACGACAAACCATTCGAGGCCGTTCGCGGCCAGGGCGATGTCGATCCCGGGCGCGTAGCCGCATTCCGGGAGCCAGATTCCCCTCGGCGCGCGGCCGAAGTGGCGCTTGTAGTTCTCGACCGCGACCGCGATCTGGGCGTTCACCGCTTCCGGCCGGCCCATGTTGGGCAGGAACCCGTGGGTCGCGCCGGAGGTCAGGATCTCCAGGTGGCCCGAGTCCTGCAGGGACTTGAACGCGCCGAGGAGCCGGCGGCCGTTCCGCCGCTCGAAGACTTCGTGCGCCTGCTGGAAGAGGCGGCGGTAGGCCTCGACGACGGCCGGAGGGCTTCCCCGATGACGCTCGCGCTCGATGAGGTCGATCCGCGACGCCAGGTGGGCGCCGTAGCGGTCCTGGAGCAACGGGTCGGCGAGCATTTCGCAGAGCGGCGGCGAGAGCGTCAGGGCGAGGCGGAACGGGACCCCCTCGTCGCGGAGGCGCTCCGAGAAGGCGAGGATCGGGACGTACGTTTCGGTGATGGCCTCGAAGAGCCATTCCTCCTCGAGGAACCGGGGGTGTTCCGGATGGCGCACGAACGGAAGATGCGCATGCAGGAGCAGGCACAGACGGCCAGACTGGGTACTTGCGCTCATCTGAGGTTGCCTGTGTAGTTTCCAGATCCCAGATCCCAGGTCCCAGTTCCTGAAGTTGCGAGTTTCGAGAAGTTCCGAGTGTCGAGTGCCTCCGGCTCCTGAAACTCGAAGCTTGAATCCCAGCTGGGGCCTGGGATCCGGGCACTGGAGGCTGCGCCCTTAGCCATGGCTGGGTCCCCCTCTCCCATAAGCTCCGCCCCTCGTCCACGCGCGCGCCTTGGGCCCCGAGAGCGAGCGCCAGACGTCCGCCTCCCCCTCGGCGGGAGCCCAGTCCGGATCGACCTCGGTCGCGGGGCCTTCCCGCGGCGTGCGAATCCGGTTGCTTGTCCGGACCACGACGAAGACTTCGCCGCTCGTCCAGCCGAGGTCGACTTCGTAGTCGCGTTCGGGCGCAGCCTCGAAGTAGAACGACCCGCAGGCCGCCGCGGCCCGGTCGAGCATCGCGATCGTAGCCACACTTGTGGCTACATCCCGAAGGCGCACGGCCCACGCGGCCGTCTTTTCCGCCTCCGGCCACTCCCAAAAGGCGAAGACGGACCGGGGATCGCGCACGAGGGCCCGCAGGGTCAGGATTCCGTACCGCTCCGGAAGCGGCGGGCCGTAGTCGAGGTACGGATCGGACGCCGCGATGTGCGGACGGTCGGTCGGGCTCAGTCGCTCGCGGGAGTTCATCGCTTCTGTATCCGATGCGTGACGGCCGTCGTCCAGGGTTTTCCGGCCTCCAGCCTGATCTTCCAGTGCGGAAGGATCGCCGTGCTCTGGTAGGTCAGGTCGAAGCCGGACTCCGATTGCGAAACCGTGTGCACCGGGTAGGTCCAGAAGTCCGCGCCCCTCGGCGCGACGAACTCGACCTCGAGCCCGTACCACTGGTCGCGGATCGAAAGGCGCCGTCCCCGCCCTTCGATCGGCTCGGAGAGCGAGCCCGTCCGCTTCGGATCCGGGCCGGTCACGGTGGCGTCGGGGACGGTCGGGCTCAGGAGCGCGACGTTGAATTCGACGGCGAAGATCGCGTCGACGGGCGCTTCCGCGACGAGCGTGTAGGTCGCGACGATTTCGTTCCCGTTCAGGACGATCTGCTTGGCCGCCGTCACGATCACTCCGCCGACCCGGCCCCGGCGGAGGAGGCCGAGAGCGGGCGAATCGGGAGGCGTCGCCCCGTACGCGCCCGTCGTGAAGTCGCCGATCTCCTTCCACCCCTTCGACACCTCCTCGAGAGTGGCGTCGGGCGCGAAGAAGTGGTCCACGAGCGAAGCGCGCGGATGCTCATCGTAGACCAGGTGGCGATCGAGATCACGGACCTTGGCGACGACCACGTCGTGGATGCTCTTCGCCTCGCCCGAAGCCGCGGTCGCCCGCCGGATCTTCGAGTGGTAGTGCTCCTTCCGGCGCGCGAGGGTCGCCGTGAGGTTCACGCCCGCGTCCCGGACGTCCAGCTCGACAATGTGGCCTCCGGTGAAGGGCGTGACGAAGACGTTGAGCCGGTCATTAAAGAGCCGGATGTCCGTCCCTCCGTCGAGGTCGAGATCGACCAATTCAAATCCGGCGCCGGTTCCGTCCGACATCTTCTCCGCCGCGATGAGGTGGCGGTAGATCGACCCGCGCAGGTGCGGCAGGTGGAGCCCCCCGAAGACGCCGTGCCAGTAGGCGCAGTTGCACTGGCCGCGGTAGAGCTCCTCGAGCGCCTCGGGTTTCCCCGCCTTGCGCGCCTTGCGCGACACGTGGAGCATCCGGCCGTACATCAGGTTCGCCTCGGGGTATTTCGCCCGGAACCCGCGCCATGTGCCTCCGAGCAGGAAGGGCTTGGCCGCTTCGAACCGGTTCTGCCGCTTGAGTTCCTCGGCGAGCGATTCGTACTCGGCCGCCGC
>DASXTT010000128.1:0-6931 GCA_036505255.1 Planctomycetota bacterium
ACCCGCTCCGGTCGCGGTGGAGCGTGGCGTCCCCGAGGATGCGCGTCCCGTCGAGCGCCACCAGGGGAAGGATCCGGTCGAGGTCGATGTTGGTGCACCAGTTGGCGATCACGGCGGGATTGGTGACGTCGTCCTTGAGCATGATGCGCTCGTCGGCGGGAAGGCGGGCGAAGAACTTGGCCAGCTCGGGGGCGTCGGCCCGCTGCAGGGGGCGGAACGCCAGCTCCTTCGAGCCCAGCCGGACCGAAACCGGATAGCGGGCAAGCGCGGTGCTCACAGGCGGGCCCTCCCCTGAACCCCGGAAGTATAGCACACCGAAGACGGAGTCATGAGTCGGGAGTCAGGAGTCGTGAGTCCCGCCGGAGGAAAACCCGGAGAAGCGACCTCTACTTCGCCCGGAGGAGCGTTTCGGCTTGTTTCGCGTCGTCCGCGAACCGCAGGATTTTCGCGAGCCCGAGGATGACGAAGACCTCGTGGATCTCCTTCGGCACCCCGGAGAAGATGAGATCCCCGCCGTTCCTCATGGCCGTGTCGAGCGAGGAGATGAAGCAGCCGAAGCCGGCGCTGGAAATGTACTTCGTGTCCTTCAGGTTGATGACGATTCGGAAGACGCCCTTGCGGAAGATCTCGGTGACGGCGGCCTCCACCCGGGAGTAAGTGGACCAGTCGAGCGAGCCGTCGATCTTGATCTCGCACACCCCGGCGCCGAGATCCTTGCTCGCCACCTGGAGATGATTCACGCCGGGTTCAGCCATGAATCACCAGTATAGCATTCCTGACCGCTATCCGCCTTCAGCCATCCGCTAGCAGGCAGAGACGCTCGGTTGATCGCTTGAAGCTTGAAGCTGGGAGCTGGAGGCTGGCCCCTCAGGGCCTCCGACCTCGCAGTCGAAGAGGCGCTCGAGCTCCGACTTGAGGGGCTCAATCTCCGCGTCCGCGATCACCGGGTCGGGGATCTCCACCGTCTCGCCGTCCCAGGCCTTCTCCAAAAGGAGGACGGTCCGGCCGCCGCTCGATTTCGACCCCGCGGGCTTCACGCGGCGCTTGCGCATGAGCAGGAGCGACGTCAGGTACAGGACCTTCTCATGCAGCGGATCGCCGTCCTTCCTCTCGAGGAGCTTCTTGAAAAACTCGACCATGGCGCGCACGTCCTCGAGGCGCCGCTTTCCGCGCTTCGGGGCGGTCGTTTTCCAGAAGGAGAAGGGGGCCTCGCCGGCGGCGGGGAAAAGTTGATCCCAGCAGCGCAGGCAGGCGTCGACCCGGTCGAATCGCCCTTCGGCGAGCCGGATCGCCGAAGTGTGGACCTCTTCGCTTTCGAACTCGCGGCCGCACGCCGCGCAGCCCCGCTTGCGACGCTCGATTTTCCATTCGTCCATTGTGTTGAGTCCCGGGGAAAGAGTGTTCCACGGGATTTATCGGCATTCAACAGGGTGATTCTGGATTCTGGATTCTCGATTCTCGGCACGAGAATCAAGAATCAGGAATCGACTTCTTGGTCGCTATGCCTGTTTCGCCTTTTCCCACGATTTGGGAGCCGAGGGCTTGACGGGCCGGCCGGTGAAGCGCACGTGGCCCGGGCCGAGCGCCTCCTCGAGGTCCGCCAGGAGGGCGTCGGTCGGGGTGACCCCGGCGGAATCCCCGGCCTGGACCGTGATCCGCTTGCCGGCCGCGACGGGAACCTCGAGCACGACGGGCACGGCGCCCGGGTGAGCCGCGAGCACCTCCCGGACGCGCTTCAGAAGGTCGCCCTCCAGGCCGGTGGCGGGAAGGGCGACCCGCACGCTCCCCGTGAGGGATTCGCGGGCCCGGTGGATCGGGATCGCCTCCGAGACGCGCAGGAGCGCCTCGTCGTTCCGGAAGCTGACCCTCGCGCGCAGGAACACGACGGCGTCCTCCATGAGATTCTCGCGGATGCGCTCGTAGTTGGAGGCATAGACATCGGCGTCACACGAGCTGGTCAGGTCCTGGAATCGGAACGTGAGGCGCGTCTTGCCCGCGTTGGGTCCCGTCTTGGTGAGGATCCGCCGGAGATTGGAGATGAGGCCGCCCATCTGGACCTCGGCGCCGTCCTCGAGATCGGGGAGCTGGTCCACGGTCGCCGTGGAATAGGCGCGGATCTCCTCCTCGTACCGGACCACCGGGTTGGAGGTGATGTAATACCCGAGCGCCTCTTTCTCGTGCGCCAGGAGCGCCTCCTGCGGCCATTCGTCCACGTCGGGCACGGGGGGGAATTCTCCCGAGCCGGCCGCGCCTCCGAAGATCGTCAGCTGGCCCGCGCGCCGGTCCTGCTGCTTGAGCGCGCCGATCCGCATCGCCGGCTCCAGCATCTCCATGCACTGCTGGCGCTTCAGGCCCGTCGAGTCGAAGGCCCCGCACTTGATCAGGCTTTCCACGGCCTTCTGGTCCACGGAGGAGGCCACGGCCTCGGCGAATTCGTAGAAGGTCCCGAACCGGCCCTTCACGCGGCGCGCCTCGGTGATGTTCCGGATCGCCTTCTCGCCGACGTTTTTCACGGCGCCGAGCCCGAATCGGATCCGCCCCTTGCCGCCCTTCGCGGGCTCCACGGCGAAGTCGAGGTCGCTCGCGTTGGCGTCGGGCGGGAGCACCTCGATGCCGAGCTGGCGGCACTCCTCGATGTACTCCGCCATCTTGTCGGTGTTCCCCATCGAGCAGGACATGAGGGCCGCCATGTACTCGACCGGATGGTTCGCCTTGAGGTAGGCGGTCTGGTAGCTGACGATCCCGTAGGCGGCGGAGTGCGACTTGTTGAATCCGTAGCCCGCGAAAAAAGCCATGAGGTCGAAGATCTGCGTGGCGATCTCCGGGGTCACGCCGCTCTTCACGGCGCCCTTCACGAACTGGTCCTTGTACTTCGCCATGATCTCCGGGATCTTCTTGCCCATCGCCTTCCGGAGCCCGTCGGCGTCGGCCATGCTGAAGCCCGCCATGACGTTGGCGATCCGCATGACCTGTTCCTGGTAGAGGATGACGCCGTACGTCTCCTTCAGGATCGGCTCGAGGCTCGGGTGCAGGTACCGGATGGACTCCAGCCCGTGCTTGCACCGGACGTAGGTATCGACCATCCCCGACTGGAGCGGGCCCGGCCGGAAGAGTGCGATGGTCGCGACGATGTCCTCGATGCGGTCCGGTTTCATGCGCTGGACGAGGTCGCGCATGCCGCGCGAGGTCTCCATCTGGAAGACGCCTTTCACGGAGCCGCGGCCGAGCATCTCGTACGTCGGCTTGTCGTCGAGGGGGAGACGCTCGAGTTCGATCTTGATCCCGCGCGTCTTCTCGACGAGCTTCACGGCGCGGTCGAGGACGGTCAGCGTTTCGAGCCCGAGGATGTCGATCTTGAGGAGCCCCAGCTTCATCAGGGCCGTCATGTCGAACTGCGTGACGGGTTGGTCGTCCGCCACGTAGATCGGGACCAGTTCGACGAGCGGCCGGTCGCCGATGACGATCCCCGAAGCGTGCGTTCCCGCGTGGCGGGAGAGCCCCTCGAGACGGAGCGCGACCTCCCACAATTCCTTCAGCGCCGGATCGCCCCCGACCATGCGCACGAGTTCCGGCTCCTGGCGCGCCGCCTCCTCGAGCGTGATGTCGACGACCTTCGGGATCTTTTTCGCGAGCAGGTCGACCGTGCCGTAGGGGACGCCGAGGACGCGACCCACGTCCCGAAGCACGAGGCGCGACCGCATCGTGCCGTACGTGATGATCTGGGCCACGTTCTCGCGGCCGTACTTCGACCGGATGTACTCGATGACGCGCTGGCGGTCCTCGTTGGAGAAATCGAGGTCGATATCGGGCATCTCCTTCCGCGAGGGATTGAGGAACCGCTCGAAGATGAGGTCGTACCTCATGGGGTCGAGGCTCGTGATCCCGAGGGAGTAGCCGACGAGCGACCCCGCGGCCGAGCCGCGTCCCGGGCCGACGCGGATGCCGTCCGAGCGGGCGTAGCGGCGCAGGTCCCAGACGATGAGGAAGTAGCTGGCGAAGCCCATCTTCTCCATCACGGAGAGCTCGTACTCGAGCCGGTCGCGCACGTTCGCGGGGAGGGGATCGCCGTAACGCTCCTTCGCGCCTTGGAGCGCCAGTTCGCGGAGGTACTCGATGTGCGAGGCCCGGCCGGGGGGCAGATCGAACCGGGGCAGGTGCATCTCGTCGAAGCGGAGCTCGAGGTTGCACTTCTCGGCGATCTCGATGGAATTGCGGATCGCCTCCGGTCGCTCGGGGAAAAGCCGGGCCATCTCGTCGGGGGTCTTCACGTAGAACTCGGGCGCGTCGTAGCGGAGCCGGTTCGGGTCGCTGACGAGGGTGCCCGTGCTGATCGCGAGGAGGACGTCGTGGGCCCGGGCGTCCTCGCGGCGGAGGTAGTGGGCGTCGTTCGTCGCGACGATCTTGAGCCCGAGTTGTTTCGCGGCGAGGTCGGCGCCCTTCCAGATGCGGGGCTCGTCTTCGAGGCCGTGGTTCTGGACCTCGAGGTAGAAGTTCTCGGCGCCGAAGATTTCGCGGTAGGAGTCCGCCGCGCGCACCGCCTTGTCCAGGTCGTCGGTGCGGCAGGCGTGGCCGAACTCGCTGTTCGGGCAGCCGGAGAGGGCGATGAGGCCCTCATGGTGGCGCGCGAGCAGTTCCTTGTCCATGCGCGGCTTGTAGTAGAAGCCCTCCTGGTAGGCGAGCGAGCTCAGGATCCGGAGGTTCTCCCAGCCCTTCTCGTTGCGGACGAGGAGCGTGAGGTGGTGGCTCGCCTCCCGGACTCCCCGGACGTCCTTGCGGTCGTGGCGCGATCTCGGGGCGACGTACGCCTCGATGCCGATGATCGGCTTGAGTCCCGCGGCGATGGCCTGGGTGTAGAAATCGATCGCGCCGAAGAGGTTGCCGTGATCGGTCAGGGCGACCGCGCGCATTCCGAGGTCGCGCACGGTCCGGATGAGCGCGTCGATGCGGCTTGCGCCGTCGAGGAGCGAGTAGTCGCTATGACAATGGAGGTGAACGAAGTCCGTCATGTCAAACGGATTGTATGCGTGGACCCCGATTGGAGCAATCCACTAGAAGTCGTAAGTCATGAGTCGAGAGTCGGGAGTCGAGGAAAGAAGTCACGAGTCATGAGTCGACTGTCGTGTGTCACGAGTTTACGAAGAGAAGTCGCGAGTCTCGTGCCAAGACCCGCCACTCGCGACAGTCGACCCGGGACATCTTTTTTCGACTCCCGGCGCTCGACCCCCGACTCGAGACTTCCTGATATAGTCCGGCGCATGGACCTCGTGCCCGATACGTCGATCTCCGAGGTGGATGGCGAGCGGAATCGCATCATTGTGCGGGGGCGTGACCTCGCGAATCTGGCCGGCCGTGTCTCGTACGAGGAGATGTGCGCGCTTCTCTGGCAGCGGGAAGTGCCCGCGCTGGGTGAGGCGCGGGTGCGGGCGGCCCGCGCGTTGCCTCGGGGGGCGGACCTCCGATCGGACCTCGGATCGCTCGTGGAGGAGGACCCCGCCTTCCTGACGGCGGCGGTGGCGGTCGCGGCGGCGCGAAACGCGGCCCCCGACCCTTCATTGCGGCACGGCGCGGATTTTCTCCGGATGGCGACGGGGTCGTCCGATCCCGCGCGGGCGTCGGCCCTCGAGACCTACTTCGTCACGATGGCCGAGAACGGACTCAACACGTCGACGTACGTGGCGCGCATCGTCGCCTCGACCGGAGCCTCCGCGCCGTCGGCCATTCTCGCCGCATTCTGCGCCCTCGAGGGGCCGCTTCACGGCGGGGCTCCGGGCCTCGTCCTGGACATGCTGGAGTCGGTTGGGTCGCCGGGCCGCGCCGAGACCTGGGTGCGGGCGGAGCTGGACGCCGGGAGGCGGATTCCCGGCATGGGACATCGGATCTTCCAGGGCCGGGACCCGCGGGCGGCGATCCTGGAGGGGGCGCTCGCCAAGCTCCCCGGCACTCCGCGGCTCGACCTGGTGCGCGCCGTCGAGCGGTCCGCCGTCGCCGCTCTCGCCGCGCGCGGCAAGCCGCTCCAGGCGAACGTCGAGTTCTACACCGCCGCGCTGCTCGACGCCGTCGGGCTTCCGAAGGCGCTCTTCACGGCGACCTTCGCCGCGGCGCGCGCCGCCGGATGGTGCGCCCACATCGCGGAGCAGCGGGCGACCGGGAACCTCATACAACCCAACGCACGATACATAGGCAACCGAACGGAATAGCCGGGATCTTCACCTCTACGTCCGAAATTCAACGTTCAATGTCCAAGGTTCGTCCAAGGCCGAAGGGCCAAAGTCCCGAGAATCCCGACGGCTTGGCGCGACGTTGGACTCCGGACTTCGGACGAACCTTGGATTCAGGACATCGGACTTGGTTCTGCTACCATGTCCGCGATGCTCATCGACAAAACGCTCCGCGAGTTCGCCGACTCGGTCGCCGCGAAGACCTCGACCCCGGGCGGCGGGAGCGTCGCCGCCTACGCGTCGGCGCTCGGAGCGGCCCTCGGGGTGATGGCCGCACGCTACAGCGAGGGTGAAACCGCGGCGAGGATCGCGGGTTCCCTCGAGACCTTCAAAGACCGCTTCCTCGCCCTGGTGGACCGCGACACGGAGGCCTACTCCAAGGTTTCCGCGGCGTACGGATTGCCGAAGAAGACGGACGACGAGAAGTCGGCGCGCAAGTCGGCGATCCAGGCGGCGCTCCTCGAGGCGGCCGACGTGCCGCTCGAGGGGATGCGAACGGCGGTCGACGCCCTGAAGGCGCTGGAACCCCTCGCGCAGTCCTGCAATCGCAACCTCGTCTCCGACCTCGCGAGCGGCGCGCTTCTCCTCCGGGCGGGGCTCGAAGGCTGCGGCTGGAACGTGCAGATCAACGCGGCCGGCCTTGCCGATCGCGCGCGGCGCGCGGAGCTCGAGACCGAGGACTCCCGGCTCCGGGCCGACGGGGCCCGGCTTAC
>DASXTT010000129.1:0-10170 GCA_036505255.1 Planctomycetota bacterium
TGTGGTCGGGTCTAAGATGCGTTTATCGCTTGAAGGATAGACCAGAAGACCAAAAGCGTTGACGGTTGACAGTTGACTGTTGACGGAGGATCAGCCCACCAGATCTCGCGACACGAATGAAGAGTCAAAGTCCTGCAAGAAGCCTCGTTCGCGACTCACGTGACCGTTGTCCTCGCTGGGCCGACCAGCTGTCAACCGTCAACAGTCAACCGTCAACAGTGGTTTTCTGATACGATTCGGCTTGCCCCTATGGCTCTTCTCTTGGATGGTTACGACTCGGTTTACTCCGGCCCGCACCTCGTCCTGATCCGGCCCGAGTGGAGGCCCTACCTCCTCGAGGACGTCCTTTCCGATTTCGAGAAGGTCACCGCGGAGGAGCGGACCGGCTTCCGGGGGCGCGTCGAGCACTTCGCCTACCAGCCCAAGGGGGCGCCCGGACGGGTCCTCGTCCGCGAACTCGCCCGCGGGGGCCTCGCGCGGTTCGCGGGGAACATCCACCTCGGGATGAAGCGGATCCTCCGCGAGCTGCGGGCCGTGCTGCGCGCCCGCACCGCGGGACTCAACGTCCCCGAGATCGTCGCCTGCCGCGCCACCCACGCGTTCGGCCCCTTCCACCGGTTCACGCTGGTCGTGCGCGAGATCGCCGGGGCGCGCGATCTCCTCGCCCTGGCCCGCGAGACCGCCCCGGCCCGCCACCGCCGGATCATCGCGGACGTCGCCGGCGAAGTCCGCCGCATGCACGAGGCCGGGCTCTACCACGGCGACCTCAACGTGAAGAACATCCTCCTCCAGGGAACGGAGGTCTACTTCATCGATCTCGACCGCGCCGTCCTGCGCATGGCGCGCGACCCGGGCCTCGACGCCGCGAACCTCTCGCGGCTCAACCGGTCCGTCGAAAAATGGCTCAAGGACCGCGTTTCCCGCGTCGACCGGCTCCGCTTCCTTTTCACCTACGTTCAGGACCGCGCGCGGATCCGCGACCTCGCCCGCCGGTGCGGCGCGGGGCTCTGGTTCCACCGCTTCTGGTGGGCCCTGACCGGCCCGGCCGCGAAGTGAGCCGGATCCTCGTCACGGGCAACAACTGGCTCGGCGACGCCGTGATGAGCCTCCCGACCCTGCGATCGCTGAAGGCCATGCGGCCCCAGGCCCGCATCTCCGTCCTCTCCCGCCGGTCGGTGTCCGACCTCTATGCGGGGCTCCCGTACGTGGACGAGACGATCGTTCCCCCGACGCGCGAAAAGGGCAAGGTCCGAAGCTGGCTCGCCCTCGTCCGCGAGTTGCGGAAGCGGAAGTTCGACACGGCGCTCATCCTTCCCCGCTCCTTCTCCTCGGCGCTCCTGGCGTTCTCGGCGCGCATCCCGCGCCGGATCGGATACGCGGGCGACGGACGATCTCCCATGCTCACGGACGCCGTCCCGCGCGACCCCGAAGCCCTGCGGGGTCATCGCGTGCATTATTTCCACCGCCTCCTGACGGCCTTCGGGACGCCCCCCGACCCCGCGCCGCCGGCGCTCGAGGTCGCGCCCGAGGCCGACCGCTGGGCCGCGGACCGACTTCCCCCGGGCCGGCCCCTCGTGGGGATCAACCCCGGGGCCACGTACGGCGAGGCCAAGCAGTGGTACCCGGAGCGCTTCATCGAGACGGGTCGCCGCCTCGCCAGGAAGTGGAACGCCTCCGTCGTGATCGTCGGCGGGCCCGCGGAGCGCGACCTGGGCGACCGGGTCGCGTCCGAGATCGGACCGCGCGCGCTTTCCCTGAGCGGGCGGACCTCCATCCCGCAGCTCGCGGCCGCGATCCGCCGGTGCGCCCTCTTCCTCACGAACGACACGGGCCCCATGCATGTCGCCGACGCCGTGGGCGTCCCCGTCGTGGCCGTCTTCGGGCCGACGGACTGGATCGCCACGCCGCCGTACGGGCCGCGCCACGAGATCGTGCGCCATCCCCTCGATTGCAGCCCGTGCCTCAAGCGCGTCTGCCCCCTGGGCCATCACAACTGCATGAAGCGCGTCTCGGTCGAGGATGTCCTCGCGGCCTGCGCGCGGGTCCTCGGAGGAGCCCGATGAGCCGCCCCCGCATCTCGGCCGCGATCATCTGCGGCAACGAAGAGGGAAACATCGCGGACTGCCTCGAGAGCGTGAAGTGGTGCGACGAGATCGTCGTCATCGACTCGATGAGCGGCGACCGCACGCCGGACATCGCGCGGAAATACACGCCCAAGGTGATCCAGCGCCCGTGGCCGGGGTACATCGCCCAGAAGAACTTCGCGCTGGAGCAGGCGACGGGCGACTGGGTCTTCTCGATCGACGCGGACGAGCGGTGCACGCCCGAGCTGCGGGCCGCGCTGGAAGGGGCGGTCGCGTCGGCCGACGGGGTCGACGGTTTCCGGGTGAAGCGCCACGTCTTCTACCTGGGCCGGTGGATCAACCACGGCGGCTGGTATCCGGACTGGAAGGTCCGGATCGTGCGCCGCGGCCGGGCGCGCTGGACCGGCGTCGATCCCCACGACAAGCTCGTGGCCGACGGCCCGACGCGCGACCTGAACGCCGACCTCGTCCACTACACCTACCGCGATTTCTCGCACCAGCTCCGGACGATCGACCGGTTCAGCGACGTCGTCGTGGCGGAGTGGATCAAGGAGGGGCGGAAGCCCTCCCTGCTGAAGCTCCTCTTCCATCCGCCGCTGAAGTTCCTCGAGTGCTACGTCTGGAAGCTCGGCGTCCTCGACGGCTGGGCCGGGTTCGTGATCGCGAAAGCCTCGGCTTTCTACGTTTTCGCAAAGCAGGCGAAGCTGCGGGAGCGCACCTAGTGCGCTGCTTCAAGCTTCAAGCACGGCGAAGATGTCTCGCGCCGTCGGTGCCGCATACGCGACGGAGTCTCTGGCTTGGGGCTTGAAACTTGAAGCTTGAAGCCGTGAACCCATGAAGGTGGCCCTGCTCATCGAGTCCTTCGGGGCCCTCGGGGGGGCCGAGCGGCAGGCGGCGATGCTCGCGCGCTCCCTCGCGGCCCGGGGGCACGCCGTCCATGTCTTCGCGGCCACGGTCAAGGGCGCGGAGGAGGGGGTGGAGGCGACGGCGCTCGGGGCCTCCGACCACCGCGGATTCGCGCGCGCGGCGAAAGCGGCCGTCGACGGAAAGAAATTCGACGTCGTCCACAGCTTCGCCCGGACCGTGTCGCAGGACCTCCTCAGGCTGGGCGGGGGCGTCCACGCCGAGTACCTGCGCCGGATGGAATCCGCCCGCTCGACCCTGGGACGGTGGTTCAGCCGGGTGAATCCCAAGGAGCGGAGAATCCTGGCGCTGGAGCGCGAGTCGCTCTCCGCCGAAGCGACGCGGCTGATCCAGGCCGTGTCGGCGCGCGTGCGGGACGAGGTGATCCGCCATTACAGCGTGGACCCCGCGCGGATCGTCGTGACGTGGAACGCCGTGGACCTGGCGCGCTTTCATCCCGGGCTGCGGGACCGGCGCCCGACGGTGCTCGCTGGAATGGGGCTGCCTCCGGACGCCTTCGTCGTCCTCTACGCGGGGTCGGGCTTCCGCCGCAAGGGGCTGGCCCGGGCGATCGAGGCCCTCGCCTTCCTCCCGCGCGACGTCGACGCCTGGCTTCTCGTGGCGGGGTCTGGAAAATCGGCGCGGTACGAGCGGATGGCGGCCCGGCGGGGCGTCCGCGCCCGTTTCCTCGGATCGCGGCCCGACATCGAGAACGTCTATGCCGTGGCGGACGCGCTCGTCCTCCCGACGCTGTACGACCCCTTCCCGAACGTCTGCCTCGAGGCGATGGCCTCCGGAGTCCCCGTCATCGTCACGGAGGTCGCGGGCGTCTCGGAAATCATCACGCCGGGGACCAACTCGTTCGTGGTCTCCGACCCGGGAGACCCGCACGACATCGCGAGCCGGCTTCAGCGGCTCCTCGATCCCCGCGAGCGGGCGGACGTCGGGTGGGCCGCCCGCGCGGCCGCCGAGCGGCGCCCCTTCGAGAAGTACGTCGACGAGACGATCTCCCTCTACCGGCGGCTCGCGGCGGCGAAGTGACGAAAGCGGGGTATAATCACTTCCGAGCCACGGGAGGCGCGGATGTGGAGAAGATGTTCGATCCCGCTGGCCATTCTCCTGGCGGGATGTCTGCTGCTCTCCGGATGCGCGACCGGAAATCTCCCACGGGACAGCGCCTTCTTTCCCTACAAGACCACGGACAACCTTCACGTCATCGTCTCGAAGACCTTCGCCAACATCACCCTGGGGTGCTTCTACGTGACGTTCTATGCCGCCGTGATCGCCCTCCATGCGGGGGCCGGCTACAGCCGGCAATGCTGGTGACGGTCCGGTAGGCCCTCGGCTCTTCCATCCTGCCCTTCTGGCTCGAAACTCGAAACTTCAGGAGCTGGGATCTGGAATCTGGGAACTGGAAACTTTGACAGCACCCCACGTCCCTCCTCTCTTCGCCGCCTCCCTCTTCCTGTCTGGCTCGAAACTCGAAACTTCAGGAGCTGGGATCTGGAATCTGGGAACTGGAAACTTTGACAGCACCCCGCGTCCCTCCTATACTCCCCCGCTTCATGGCCCGAACCCGCCGGCCGCGCGTGGTCGCCGTCATTCCCGCCCGCTTCGCCGCGGTCCGACTCCCGGGCAAACCGCTCCTGAACGAAACGGGCAAGTACCTCGTCCAGCACGTGTGGGACCGCGTCCTCCGGGCGCGCCGCGTCTCGCGGGTCCTCATCGCCACGGACGACGAGCGGGTCGCGAGAGCCGCCAAGTCGTTCGGGGCCGAGGTCGCCATGACTTCGCCCGGCCATCCGAACGGGACCTCCCGCTGCGCCGAAGTGGCGCGGAAAATCGCCTGCGACCACGTGATCAACATCCAGGGGGACGAGCCCGAGATCGACCCTGCGACGGTCGACACGTGCGCGGCCCTGCTGAGTTCCTGCGACATGAGCACCGTGGCGACGACCTTCCTCTCACCCGAGGAGGAGTCGAACCCGGCCCGCGTGAAGGTGGTCCTCGACAGGGACGGGTACGCCCTCTACTTCTCGCGCGCCCGGATCCCGTCGGCGGGCCCGGCGCTCCTTCACCTGGGCATCTACGGCTACACCCGGAAGTTCCTGTTGAGGCTCGCCCGCCTCCCCGCGACGCCGCTGGCGGAGCAGGAGCGCCTCGAACAGCTCCGCGTGCTGGAGAACGGGCACCGGATCCGCGTCGCGGTGGTCGACACGGAAAACCCGGGAGGGATCGACACCCCGGCCGACTACGCGGCGTTTGTGGCGAGGTACAAGGCCAGACTTCAGACTTCAGACTTCAGACATCAGAAGTCTTCAGACTGACGACTACTGAAGTCTGATGTCTGAAGTCCGACAACTGCCCGTTGTCACGCCTCGCGCATCTGTGATATGTTGTACCATGCGTCCAGAGAGGCACCGGAGCGGGGGGAAACGGTGACCAAACACATCTTCGTGTCCGGCGGCGTCGTGAGCTCCCTGGGCAAGGGCCTGACCTGCTCCTCCATCGCCATGCTCCTCGAGAACATGGGCCTCCGGGTCTCGATGCAGAAGTTCGATCCCTACATCAACGTCGACCCCGGCACGATGAACCCGTACCAGCACGGCGAGGTCTACGTCACCGAGGACGGCCTCGAGGCCGACCTCGACCTGGGACACTACGAGCGCTTCACCCACGCCGTCGTGAACGCCCACAGCAACTACACCACGGGCAAGATCTACAGCTCCGTCATCGCCAAGGAGCGGCGCGGCGAATACCTCGGCCAGACCGTCCAGGTCATTCCCCACATCACGAACGAGATCAAGGAGGCGGTCCGGAGCATCGAGGGCCCCGACATCGACGTGGCCCTCACCGAGATCGGCGGCACCGTCGGCGACATCGAGAGCCTCCCCTTCCTCGAGGCGGCCCGCCAGTTCATGCTCGAAGGCGGCCGCGCCAACGCCATGTCCGTCCACCTCACGCTCATCCCCTACCTGCGCGCGAGCCACGAGATCAAGACGAAGCCGACCCAGCAGAGCGTCAGCAAGCTCCGCGAGATCGGCATCATCCCCGACATCCTGATCTGCCGCACCGAGGTGCCGATCTCCGACGACGTCCGCTCGAAGATCTCCCTCTTCTGCAACGTACCCAAGGAGGCGGTCCTCGACGAAAAGGACGTCGACTTCTCGATCTACGAGATTCCCGTGATGCTCGCCGAGCAGCGGATCGACGAGCTCATCGTCAGCCGCCTCGGCCTGCAGTCCCGCAAGCCCGACCTCTCCCGCTGGAACCAGATGCTCAACCTGATCAAGCACCCCGAGCGGGAGGTGACCGTCGCGATCGTGGGCAAGTACCTCGAGCTGAACGACGCCTACAAGTCGATCTACGAATCGCTCGCGCACGCCGGAATCGCCAACCGCTGCAAGGTGATCATCAAGAAGGTCCCGGCCGACGACGTGGAGAAGCTCGGGATGGAACGGTTCATGGCGGGCGTGGGCGGAATCCTGGTGCCGGGCGGATTCGGCGGCCGCGGCACGGAAGGAAAGATCAAGGCGGCGCAGTACGCCCGCGAAAACCGGATTCCCTACTTCGGCCTCTGCCTGGGCATGCAGGTCGCGGTGATCGAGTTCGCCCGCAACGTCGCCGGGCTCCCGAAGGCGAACAGCACGGAGTTCGACCCCGGCACGCCCGACCCCGTGATCCACATCATGGAGGACCAGAAGCGCGTGACGGGCAAGGGGGGGACGATGCGGCTCGGCGCCTACCCCTGCCGGATCGCGCCCGGGACGAGGTCCGCCGCCGCCTACGCGGCGGAGACGGTGGTCGAGCGCCACCGCCACCGGTTCGAGTTCAACAACGCCTATCGCAAGATTTTCGAGGAGAAGGGGGCGCGTTTCGCGGGGATCTGTCCCGATAACGACCTCGTCGAGATCTTCGAGCTAGGCGACCACCCGTGGTTCGTGGGCGTGCAGTTCCACCCCGAGTTCAAGTCGCGGCCCACGGCGGCCCACCCGCTTTTCCGGGAGTTCGTCCGCGCCGCCGGGGACCACCTGCGGTCCAAGTCGCCGGCGCGATCCGAATCCGAACGCGCAACGGTTTGAGGAGCTTCCCGCGGCCGGCGGCCGGCTGCCAGGCGGAAGCGGGGAGCAGGAAGCGGCCCGAGTCCCGCAAATGACGGACGACAAGCACGTCGACGAATCCTGGAAGAAACAGGCGCAGGCGGAGAAGGAGAAACTGGACGCGGCCTCCAAGCCCTCCGGGCCGCCTCCCGCCCAGAAGGAAAGCGAAGCGCCTCCTTCAGGGCCCGCCGACTTCCCCGCCCTCGTCGCCTCCCTCGCTTCCGGCGCCCTCCTGGCCCTGGGCGTCCTCCCCGACGCCGAGGGGAAGACGCCGCCCCCCGACTTCGAGCGGGCGCGGTTCGCCATCGATCTCCTGGACATGCTCGCCGAGAAGACGAAGGGGAACCTGACTCCCGAGGAGGAGCGCCACCTCACCGGCGCCCTCCACGAGCTGCATCTCGCCTATGTCGAGGCCACACGGAGAGGTCCAAAGCCCTGAGTCCGACGTTGGACTCTGCACTTTGCACTTTGGACTTCCCGCCATCTCGCACTTTGGGCTTCATGGCGTGGTAAAATAGGGTCATGAGGTTCATGGCGGGCGTCCTGATGACGGCGCTGGTGGCGGGATGCGCCTCCGCCCCCGCTCCGTACACCCCCACCTCGCAGCTCGTGGCCGGAGCCGGAGTGGTGGCCGCCGCGCTCGCCGCCGATCACATCCAGTTCAAGGGGACTTCGAACGGCGCCCGCGCCCTCGCGGGCGCCGGGGCGGCCCTCCTGGCCGCCGCCATGGTGGACGCGATCAATGTCGAGGACGACGTGAAGGGCCAGGCCCTCCGCGACGAGCTCACCCAGTGGTACCGCGAGGAGCTCCGCCGGCGGGAGCCGCCCGACGGCGCGTCCCCGTCGCCCGTCCCGCCCCTGCTCCGGACCCCGCCCGACCCGGACCCCTCGAAGGCCTCGCCGCTCGGCGGGACGCCGCCTCGGCCCTGAGCCCGGACAACCCCCGGGGGCGGCGTCAGCGCCCGGCTTCCGGTGCCCGGTTCCCCCCGAAGCTCCAGGCCTCGAGCCCGAGGCAAAGAGGGCGGGCCCCGGGAGGCGGACACGCCCCGCCCCCGATCTCCGGGCCGCGCCCCCCGGACATTGCAAAAGTATTATATACAGTATATACTGTATATAATAGCGGGGCGCGGACGGCCCTTGACGGGCCCGCCCCCGCGCCTTAGCCTGTTCCTCGACATCCAACCGAGGGGAGAACGACCATGGGAGACTGGCACTTCTGGAACACCATCGTCATCCCGATGCTCCTGCGGTGGACCCACGTCTTCGTCGGGATCATCTGGATCGGGCACCTCTACTTCTTCAACTTCGTCAACGCCAGCTTCGAGAAGTCCCTGGACGCCGCCGCCAAGAAGACGGTCGTCCCCCAGCTCCGCCCCCGGGCCCTCTGGTGGTTCCGCTGGGGCGCGATGCTGACGATGCTCTCGGGCGTCACGTTCATCCTCTGGGAACAGTTCGCGGCGACGGACCAGCACTTCTACGGCTGGTTCAGGACCGCCAAGGAATGGTGGATCACCTTCGGCGGCCTGCTCGGCCTGACGATGTGGTTCAACGTGTGGTTCGTCATCTGGCCGAACCAGCGGATCATCCTCCGGGGCATCGCGACCGGGAACAAGCCCGCGGATTTCGACGCGCGGGTCGCCACGGCGGGGAAGTTCTCGCGGATCAACACCTACCTGTCGGTGCCGATGCTCTTCGGGATGGGCGCGCGCCAGCACTTCCCCGTCGGGGCCGGCGTGGGAAAAGTCAACGCCCTGGAGATCCTCTGCTGGATGGCCGCCGTCGTCGTGGTGGGAATCGCCGTCGCCTGGCACCTGATCTACAAGGTCGGACCGAAGGTGGGGACCGAGTTCGCCGCCATGGCCGCCGTCCCGCCGCCGCCACCGCCCAAGTAGGCTGGAAGCTCCGAGCTCACGGCCCAGCTGGGCGCTGGGAACGGGATGCCGGGCGCTAGGCTTTGCCCGCCTCGTCCCGGGGCAAAGCGGCCACCCCGTGCGGCGGAGTCTTGAAATCCCGCTGGAGCTTCAGCGCCTCCGCGATCAGCCGGACCGCCTCCACGTTGGCGGCGTCCACGGAGGCGACATCGAGCTGCTTCTCCGGCGCCAGGTTGAAGGCGGCGTAGATCCGGGCCGAGTGCGCCGGCCCCACGAGCGGCTCCAGCGTCCGGATGAGGCGGGACATCCCCGCGCGCTCCACGCTCAGCACGTCCTGCAGGTGCTTCAGCTGGTTCTCGATCTGGCCCACGTACTTGAGGACGACCTCCACGCGGTCGGCGGAATTCTCGATCTCCGTCGCCAGGGCCGGGTTCTGCTTCCGCATGAGCTGGGTGAACTTGATCAGCTCCTGCCCGAAGCCCGCCAGCCGGGCCCGCGAATCGAGGTCGCGGCGGCGGCTCTCGGCCACGTCCCCCTTCATCTGGGCGCGCGCCAGGTGGATGTCGTCCGAGGTGGCCTCGCCGAAGCCCCCCTTGATCATCCGCATCGTGCCGCGCGTGACCGCCGATCCCTCGACGCGGTAGACGTAGGCCTGGCCGCGCTGCTGGGACGACAGGACCGAGTTGGGGTACGAGCAGTCGATCGCGCCGTCGCCGCACGTGACCACAAGCTGCCCCGCGTGCGCCTTGAGGGCTTCGTGCACCATGGGGTTGAGCGACGGCGTGAAGATGATCCGCGCCTCGCCGAGCGCGTAGTCGTCGAGGTTCACGGGCCGCCCGTCGCGGCGCGCCCCGAGGCGCAGCTCGGGCAGGAAATCCGGATCGTCGGAGTCCTCCGCCGGAAGCGCGCGGATGGGGATCCCCGCCACGGTGAGCCGGGCAAACTGGAGGTGGCGGCCGGGCGGGATGGCGTCCTCGGCGAGGATCGTGTCCGCGAGGACGTAGACCGGGACCTTGGAGCGCTTGAAGATCTCCTCGATCTGTTCGTAGACCTTGCGGGCCCGCAGGGCGGCGCGGCCGCGCTCGAGTAGGCGTCCCGAGCGGTCCTTGAGGCCGACGTAGACGCGGATCGTCCGGAGGGCCTGGATTTCCTCGCCGCGGCGGTAATGGTCCGGGTTGGCCGTCATGATGTGGCCCAGGGAGGTGATGTCCC
>DASXTT010000130.1:0-14762 GCA_036505255.1 Planctomycetota bacterium
TCGCCGAACCGCTGGCCGCCGAACTGGGCCTTGCCGCCGAGGGGCTGCTGCGTGATCAGCGAGTACGGGCCCGTCGCGCGGGCGTGGATCTTGTCGTCCACCAGGTGGTGGAGCTTCATGATGTAGATCACGCCCACCGCGACCTTCTCGTCGAAGGACTGGCCCGTGCGTCCGTCGTAGAGCTGGACCTTGCCGTCCCTCGGACGCCCAGCCTTCTCGAGCAGCTCCTCGATCTGGGACTCCTTGGGGCCGTCGAAGGGCGGGCAGATGGCCCGCAGGCCGAGGCGCTGGCACGCCCAGCCGAGGTGGGTCTCCAGGATCTGGCCCACGTTCATGCGGCTCGGCACGCCGAGGGGATTGAGCACGATGTCGACGGGCGTCCCGTCGTCGAGGAACGGCATGTCCTCCTCGGGGAGGATGCGGGCGATGACGCCCTTGTTGCCGTGGCGGCCGGCCATCTTGTCGCCCACGGAGAGGTTGCGCCGGGTGGCGACGTACACCTTGACCATCTCGAGGACCCCGGTGGGGAGCTCCTCGCCGCGGGTCAGCTGGTTGATCCGCTTGTCCTTCTCGTTCTCCAGCTGCTCGACCTGGCTGAAGAGGGCGCGGAGGACCTCGTTCGACTCCTCCTGCTGCCGCTTCCCCTTGATGTCCAGGTGGGCCAGGTCGTACTTCTCCTTCAGGGCGCGCAGGTCCTTCACCGAGCCGCGCGGGCCGTACTCGAACCCCTTCACGGGCGGCTTGCCGAGGATCTCCTTGAGCTCCTCGTTCGCGCGCTCGATGAGGTCGTTCATCTGCTTGTACAGCGTCCGCTCGATCTCCTTGGTCTCCTCGCGGATCTTCTTCTTCTCCGTCGGGGAGAGGTTCGTCTTGCGGGAGAACTTCCGGGTGTCGATGACGGTCCCCTCGACGCCGCTCGGGACCTCGAGGGACTCGTTCTTCACGTCCTCGCCGGCCCGGCCGAAGATGGCGTGGAGGAGCTTCTCCTCGGGGGTCAGCTCGCTCTTCGACTTCGGCGCGACCTTGCCGACCAGGATTTCCCCCGGCTTGACCCGGGTCCCGGGCCGGATGACGCCGTCCTCGCCGAGGTTCTTGAGCATCTTCTCGGAGACGTTCGGGATGTCCCGGGTGAACTCCTCCTTGCCGAGCTTCGTCTCGCGGATCTCGACCTCGAACTCCTCGATGTGGATCGAGGTGTAGTAGTCCTCGCGGACGAGCCGCTCGCTCATGATGATCGCGTCTTCGAAGTTGTAGCCGTCCCAGGGCATGAAGGCGACGAGGATGTTGCGCCCGAGGGCGAGCTCGCCGTTCTTCATCGACGGGCCGTCGGCGATGACGTGCCCCTTCTGGATCCGGTCGCCCTCGCGGACGACGGGCTTCTGGTTGAGGCAGGTGCGCTCGTTCAGGCCGTAGTACTTCCGGAGGCGGTAGATCTTGTCGCCCACGACGATCTCCGTCGCGGTGGCGCGCTTGACGACGCCGCCCTCCTCCGCCCGCACGAGCATGTCCGAGTTCTCGGCGACCCACCGCTCCATCCCCGTGGCCACGATGGGCGGCTCGGTGCGGATGAGCGGCACGGCCTGCCGCTGCATGTTCGATCCCATGAGGGCGCGGTTCGCGTCGTCGTGCTCGAGGAACGGGATGAGGGCCGCGGAGACGCCGACGATCTGGGACGGCGACACGTCGAGGTACTGGATCTTGTCGGTCTCGACGTACTGGAACTCGCCGTTGACGCGCGCGATGACCCGGGCTTCGGGGAGCTTGCCCCCCTTCTCGAGCTCGATGTCGGCCGGGCCCATCACCTTGTCCACCTCCTCGTCGGCGCGCAGGAAGACGACGCGGTCGGACATCTTGCCGTTCTTCACTTCGAAGTAGGGCGCCGTGAGAAAGCCGTAGTCATCGACGCTCGCGAAGATCGCCAGCGACGAGATCAGGCCGATGTTCGTGCCCTCGGGCGTCTCGATCGGGCAGACGCGGCCGTAGTGGCTGATGTGGACGTCGCGCACCTCGAAGCCCGCGCGTTTCCGGTTCAGGCCGCCCGGGCCCAGGGCCGAGAGCCTGCGCTCGTGGGTCAGCTGGGAGAGCGGGTTCGTCTGGTCGATGACCTGGGAGAGCTCGCTGCGGCCGAAGAAGTACTCGATCGCGCTCGACACGGTCTTCGAGTTGATCAGGTTCTTGGGCGACAGGGTCTCCTGCGCCTGCATGTTGAGCCGCTCGACGATGGAGCGCTTCAGGCGGAGGAAGCCCTTGCGGATCTCCTCGCCCGCGAGCTCGTCGATGGTCCGCACCCGGCGGTTGCCGAGGTGGTCGATGTCGTCCGGGACGCCCTCCCCCTTCCGCATCTTCATGATGTACTTGATCGAGTTGACGACGTCCTCCTTCTGGACCGTCATCTCCGACTCGGGGATGTTCATCCCGAACTTGCGGTTGAGGCGGAAGCGGCCGACGCGGCCCAGGCGGTAGCGCTGCGCGTCGAAGAACCGCTCGTAGAAGAGCTGCCGGGCCTTGTCCGTCGTCTGCGGGGTCCCGGGGCGCAGGCGCGAGTAGATGCGGAGCAGCGCCTCCTCGTGCGAGTGGGTCTCGTCCTCCTCGATCGTGTTGAGGATGAGCGAGTCGTCGAGATGGGCGATGATCTCGAGGGATTTCACGCCGGCGTCCTGGAGGACCTGCAGCATCCCCTTGGGAAACCGCTGGCCGCTCTGGATGAGTTTCTCGTTCTTCCGGGAATCGGAGACGTCCTTGACGACGACCTTGCCGATGAGCTCCTCCTCGCGGGCGGAGGCGAGCTTGATCTCGAGCGTCTCGTGGAAGGCGCGCAGGATGTCCTCGTTCGTCGAGAACTCGGGCGAGCAGGCCCGGAGGAAGGTGGTGGCCGGGATCTTGCCGCCCTGGTCGATGCGGATGGAGACGCCGTCCTTCTTCGTCACGGCGATCTCGATCCACGAGCCGCGCTCCGGGACGATCCAGCAGGAGTGCATCTTCCGGTCGCCGAGGCGCTCCTCCATGAAGTCGATGCCCGGCGAGCGGTGGAGCTGGTTGACGATGACGCGCTCGGCGCCGTTCACGATGAAGGCGCCGCCGCCGATCATGAGGGGGATCTCCCCGAGGTAGACCTCCTCCTCGATCGGGTTCTGGGGCTTCAGGAGGCGCAGGCGCACCTTGAGGGGGGCGCCGTAGGTGAGGCGGAGCATGCGGCACTCGTCCGCGCTGTAGCGCGGCTGGCCGATCTCGTAGCTCACGTACTCCAGCGAGATGCTCCCGTCGTAGTTCTTGATCGGGAAGGTCTCGCGAAGGATGGACTCCAGTCCGAGGTTGTTCCGCTTGTCCGGCGGGAGGCCCGCCTGGAGGAACCGCACGTAGGCGCGGACCTGCAGGTCGGTCAGGGAGGGGATCGGAAAGCTCTCCTTGAACCGGCCGAACTGAATGGTTTCGACCATGAAATTCTCCGACTAGGTTCCGGCGATCAAAAACGGAACACCGCCGCCGCGCCTGGGCGGGAGGCGGTCGTCCGGAGTCCTCCGGCTACTTGATTTCGACTTCGGCCCCGGCGTCCTTCAGCTCCTTGGCGAGCTTGTCCGCCTCGGCCTTGGGAAGGCCCGTCTTGACCGGGGATCCGCCCTTCTCGACGAGGTCCTTCGCCTCCTTGAGGCCCAGGCTCGTCGCGCTGCGGACCACCTTGATGACGTTGATCTTGTTCGGCCCGGCCGTCTTGAGGACGACGTCGAACGCCGTCTTCTCCTCCGCCGGGGCCGCCGCCGCCCCGGCCGGGGCCGCCGCGACCATGACGCCGCCGCCCGCGGCGGCCTTGACGCCGAACTTCTCCTCGAAGGCCTTCACCGCCGTCGAAACCCACAACAGGTTCTGTTTCGCCATGAACTCGTTGTGGAACTGGATGCGCTCCTCATCGGAGAGCTTGCACACATCCTCGACCAGACCCTGCACGTTCGCCATCGCTTCCTCCAACGCCCGGTAAAGTGGGTGAATTCCCGTTACTTGCCCTGATCCTTGTCGGCGAGCGCCTGCAGCGTTCCCGCGTACTGGCGCACCGCCTCGTTCAGCGTGCTGACGTATTTCCTGGCCGTCGCCAGGAGCGTCCCGGCATAGATCGACAGGAGCTGCTCGCGGCCCGGCAGCTTGGAGAGCGCCGCGAGGTCCGCCGGGCTCAGCGGCTTCCCCTCCATCATCCCGGCGCGGACCGTCGCCTTCTCCGCCTTCTCCCGGAAGGCCGTGAGCTTCTTGGCGATCACCACGGGGTCCGGCCCCACCACGAGGGCGTTCATCCCCGTCAGGTGCTTCTGGAGGTCCTTGAGCCCGAGCTTCTCGAACGCGTGGTGCGCGACCGAGTTCTTCAGGACCGTCATCCGGACCTTGCCCTCGCGGAGATCCCGGCGGAGCTCGACGGTCTGGTTCGCCGTCAGCCCCTGGGTGTTCACGAGGACGAAGTTTTTCTGGTGCTCGTACTTTTTCACGAGCTCGTCCACCATTCTTCGACGCAACGCCTTGGACATGGCCCTGTGCTCCCTAGGCCTGGATCGCCAGGTGGATCCCCGGGCCCATGGACGGGCTCACCGTCGCGCCCGTCATGTAGTGCCCCTTCACCGTCGCGGGCTTCAGCGACCGGATGTGGTCGATGAAGGCCTCGATGTTCGCCTTCAGGTCCCCCTCGCTGAACGACACCTTCCCGACGGCGGCCTGGACGTTGCCGCCCGCGTCGGCGCGGAACTCGATCTTGCCCGCCTTGAACTCCCGCACCGCCGTCCGGATGTCCTCGGTGACCGTCCCCGACTTCGGCGAGGGCATCTTGCCCTGCGGGCCGAGGATCTTGCCGAGCTTCGCGATCACCTTCATCGTGCGCGGCATGGCGAGGGCGACGTCGAAGTCGAGCCAGCCGCCCTCGATCTTCTTCGCGAGGTCCTCCATGCCGACCTCGTCGGCCCCGAGCTCCTGCGCGAGCCGGGCCTCGTCGCCGTCCGCGAAGACGATCACCTTCCGCGACTTGCCGATCCCCTTGGGCAGGGCCAGGGAGCCGCGGATGGCCTGCTCGCTCTTCTTCGGGTCGATGCCCAGCTTGATGGCGATGTCGACCGTGGCGTCGAACTTGGCCGAGGCCATGGTCTTCAGGAGCGTGACCGCCTCGTCGACCGAGTACTTCTTCCGGGCGTCGAGGCGCTCCGCCTCTTTCTTGTACCGCTTCCCGTGTGTTCTCATGGTCCTGAGTCGTGGGTCATGAGCCGTAAGTCGGCCGACCTGCGACTCACGACTCCAGACTTGCGACTTCCTCTATCGTAATCTCGCGCCGTTAACCTTCCACTTTGATGCCCATGTTGCGCGCCGTGCCCTCGATGATCCGGATGGCGGCCTCCATCGTCGGCGCGTTGAGGTCCTTCATCTTGACCTTCGCGATCTCCTCGAGGTGGGCGCGGGTCACCGACCCGACCTTCTCCTTGTTCGGGGTCCCGCTCCCCTTCACGACGTTCGCGTGCTTCTTCAGCAGGACGCTCGCGGGCGGCGTCTTGTACATGATGTCGAACGTGCGGTCCTTGTAGACTGTCACGATGCAGGGCACGATCAGCCCCGCCTCTTTCCGCGTCGCGTCGTTGAACCGCTTCACGAACTCGCCGATGTTGACCCCGTGCTGGCCGAGCGCGGGCCCCACCGGCGGCGCCGGCGTCGCCTGCCCGCCGGGGCACTGGATCTTGATCTTCACCATCACTTCTTTTTTGGGCGGCATTCTTGTTCGCTCTCAGCGCTCCGCTATCCGCCGTCCGGCGGAATCAAACTAGGTCTTTTCCACCTGCCAGTATTCCAGGTCGACTTTGGTCGCGCGGCCGAAGATCGTGATCGTCACGCTCACGAGGCCCTTCTGGGGGTTGATCTCCTCGACGATCCCGTCGAAGTTCTCGAAGGCGCCCTCCTTGATCCGGACGCTGTCCCCCTTGACGAAGTCGATCTTGATCTTGGGCCGGTCCTCCTGGTCGTCCATCTGGGCGGCCTTCATCTTGGCCACCTCGTGCTCGGCCATCGGGATGGGCTCCTTGAGCCCGAGGAAGTCGCCGATGCCCGGGGTCTCCCGCACCAGGAACCACGAGTCCTTGTTGATCGCCATCTCGATCATGATGTAGCCCGGGTACAGCTTCTTGTCCCGGACCGTCTTCCGCCCGCTCCGGATCTCCGTCACCTTTTCCATGGGCACGATGACGTCCGTGATGGCTTCCTGGAGCCCCGCGGAGGCGACCCGGCGCTTCAGCGCCTCGGCGACCTGCTCCTCGCGGCCGCTCTGCACCCGCACGACGTACCACTTCTTGTCCGTTGTCTCGGTCATCAGAATCCGATCTTCGCCTTCTGCAGGATCCAGGACAGGCCGTAGTCGGCCAGATAGAGAAAGAACGACAGGAACGCCACGAGGACCAGGACCACCATCGTGGAGCCGATCCACTCCCGCGGGGTCGGCCACGAGACCCGCTTCATCTCGCCCTGGGTCTCGATCAGGAACTCCGCCGCCTTCGGCCGGTTCGCGAACAGGTGGAACGCCGTCATGCCGACCAGGAAAAACGCCGCGGCCGGAAAGAAAACCGGACGCAGCGTGAACGCCTGTCCGAACAGGGGCGTCGACTTCCACAGCCCCTCGAGGCCGCCGTACCATCCGCTGCCCAGGCCCGGCAGCCGGTGCAGCGACACGGCGCCGAAGATCGCCATCACCCCGATGCCGAGGTACGCGACCAGCCGCGCCCACCGGCCCTGCCCCAGCTTCTGGTACTTGAGCCGCGGGGCCAGCCTCGCCAACACGAACCACGCGAGCGCGGCGAACACCGCCGCCGCCACGAACAGCTGGATGTTGACGAACTTGCTTCCGGCCGCCAGCGGCCGGGTCAGGAAAATCCCCGCCGGGGGGAGGAAGTACACCGTCCCCGCGACGCAGAACGCCGCCGCGAGGGCGGTGAACAGCGCGAGCCGGTCCAGGAACGGGCTCGAGGTCGGGGCGGCCGCGGACTCCGGCCGGGGACCCGGCTCGGGCCGTTCGACGTCCCGATCGTCCATCAATTCTTTCCCGCCGGCCATGCTCCGCTCCGCGCACGTCCCGAACCGGTGGCAGGACCGGTGGGACTCGAACCCACAACCCCCGGTTTTGGAGACCGGTAGTCTACCAGTTGACCTACGGTCCTTAGGAATCGCAAGACCGCGACCCCGGGGAGGCGGTCTTGCGATTCCTAGTTACTTCTTCCGCTCCTTGTGCGGCACCCGGCGGCGGCATTCGGGGCAGAACTTCTTCAGCTCGAGCTTCGCCTGGCTCTTCGAACTCTTCGTCGTGCGGTAGTACCTCGTCCCGCACTCGGAACATTCCAGGAAGATCGCCTCGCGCGGCATCTCGAGCCCCCGCCTACTTGAGGATCTTGGTCACGACGCCCGAGCCCACCGTCTTGCCGCCCTCGCGGATGGCGAATCGGAGGTTGTTGTCCATGGCGATCGGGCTGATCAGCTTCACCTTCACCTGGGCGTTGTCCCCGGGCATCACCATCTCCGTGCCCGGCATGAGCTCGACCTCGCCCGTCACGTCCGTGGTCCGGAAGTAGAACTGGGGCCGGTATCCCTTGAAGAAGGGGGTGTTCCGGCCGCCCTCGTCCTTCGAGAGGGCGTAGATCTGCGACTCGAACTCGGTGTGGGGGGTGATCGACCCCGGCTTGGCGATCACCATGCCCCGCTCCAGCTGTTCCTTGTCGATGCCGCGGAGGAGGACCCCGACGTTGTCCCCCGCCTGGCCCGACTCGAGCTCCTTCTGGAACGCCTCGACGCCCGTGATGACGCTCTTGAGCGGCTCCTTGTTGAAGCCGACGATCTCCACGTCGTCGCCGATCTTGCAGACGCCGCGCTCGATGCGGCCGGTGCCGACCGTGCCGCGGCCCTTGATCGAGAAGACGTCCTCGATCTGCATGAGGAAGGGCTTGTCCATCTCGCGGGGCGGGAGCGGGATGTGTTCGTCGAGCGCCGCCATGAGCTTGCGGACCGGTTCCATCGCCTTGGCGTCGCTGGGATTCTGCATCGCGGCGAGCGCGTTGCCCCGGATGATCGGGGTCTTGTCGCCGGGGAAGCCGTTCTTGGTCAGGAGGTCGCGGATTTCCATCTCGACCAGGTCGAGCAGCTCGGGGTCGTCGACGAGGTCGACCTTGTTGAGGAAGACCACCATCGAAGGGACCTGCACCTGGCGCGCGAGGAGGACGTGTTCCTTCGTCTGGGGCATCGGTCCGTCCGCCGCGCTGACGACGAGGATGGCGCCGTCCATCTGGGCGGCGCCGGTGATCATGTTCTTGATGTAGTCCACGTGGCCCGGGCAGTCGATGTGGGCGTAGTGCCGCTTTTCGGACTCGTACTCCACGTGCGAGATGGCGATGGTGATGATCTTGGAGGGGTCGCGCCGGCCGTCCTTCTCGGAGGCCTTGGCGATCTCGTCGTAGGTGCGGACCTTGCCGCGCCCCAGGGCGGCGCTGACGGCGGTGAGGGCCGCGGTCAGCGTCGTCTTGCCATGGTCGATGTGACCGATGGTTCCGACGTTGACGTGCGGCTTGGTCCGCTGAAACTTTTCCTTAGCCATTGCGCGGGTCCCTCCAGAGTTGATCCCTATCCTCGAATCGGTCCATGCCCATCCCGGCGGGCGCCCCGTCGCCCCGAAGGAAAGCTGGCGATGGGGCTTGAACCCACGACCTCCCCCTTACCAAGGGGGTGCTCTACCGCTGAGCTACGCCAGCACGCCCGGCGAGCCCCCGGAGATCCGTTTCCGCACTCCGGGATGCAGAGACGATGGAGACCTCCGCTGGGTATTGATTGCGAAACAGGTCGGTTCGGCCGGAAGAAAATCCCCCGGAACTCCACAACCCGAGGGGTCCAAATATAGCAAGCCTTATGCCAGTGTCAACCCAAAATCCGAATTTTGGGCCAGTTGTCGGACTTCCGACCTCAGACTTCAGAAGAAGCCGTCAGCTGATCGCTCTTGCTGAAGTCTGAGGTCTGAAGTCTGCTGGAAGTCACACTCCCAACAAGAGCGGGCGCCGGGCTCGAATCCTTCGACTCGCTGCTCTCGCTCAGGACGAGCCCGCAACTCGCGGCCAATCCGTCCTCGGTAAAGCGGGCGACGGGGCTCGAACCCGCAACGTCCAGCTTGGAAGGCTGGAGCTCTACCATTGAGCTACGCCCGCGGAACAGACATCAGACTTCTGACATCAGACATCAGACATCAGACATCAGTAGATGTTCGACTCGGCCCGTCATGACTGTGCCTGCGCTGAGCGAGCCGCAACGGTTCATGCGCGGCGAGTCGAAGTGGGCAGGGAGGGATTTGAACCCCCGAAGGCCGAAGCCAACAGATTTACAGTCTGTCCCCTTTGGCCGCTTGGGTACCTGCCCTTTTACTGCGCCGAGGACTTTTCAAACAACACGGCGGGAACGGAGCGCAGTTTCCAGTTCCCGGCTTCCCGTTTCCAGCTCACGGCGGGTGGCCGCAAACCGCCGACGGCCTGCGGTCTACCCTGTTATCGGTTGAAGCTGGGGATGGGACTTGCACCCACAACCGCCGGTTTACAAAACCGGTGCTCTGCTCTTGAGCTACCCCAGCCGGCGCGCGCGATTGTATTCGTCCCCGTTCCGGCCGGTCAAGGCGCGCCCGGGCCGTACACGAGGTGCCCGCGAACGGACCC
The DNA here is from genome assembly GCA_036505255.1 of Planctomycetota bacterium. Taxonomy (GTDB): domain Bacteria; phylum Planctomycetota; class MHYJ01; order MHYJ01; family JACPRB01; genus DASRJF01. Next base: position 9,687 of record DASXTT010000130.1, read on the forward strand.
CCGCGCCACTACCACCGCCACCGGAAGGTCCCCTTCCTCGGCGCCGTTCGCCCGGCGCCACGCATCGAGCGCCCGGTCTTCCGCAACGCGCCGCCACGTCCCGCCGCCCGCGACGAGTCCGGCCACCGCCCCGGCGTCGATGAGATCCCGACGGTACCATCCCCACGCGTCTCCCCGGCGGAACTTCCCGAAGTTCCGCCCCTCCCGCACGCAGGCCTCGCGCCGCCGCCGGGCGTCCAGCGTCTTTTGCGCCCGCACGAATTCCAGCAGCCGCTCCGCCCGGCGCCGCAGCCCCGCGCGGTCCGCCGCCTCAGGCTCGAAATAGCCCGCCCAGAAGCGGAGGCGGTCCGCCCGCGACGCCGGGATCATCCGGAAGATCTTCGCCAGCGACTTCAGGCGGGCCGTCTCGGAGGGCGGGCGGCCGACCGCGACCTTCTCGAAGTCGATGAGCCGGAGGTCGGGGTCCGCGCCGGGCCGCGCGAGCACGTTGGTGGGATTGAAGTCGTATTGCGCCACCCCCGCGTCGTGGACGCGTCGCGCCCACCGGCCGTACTCCCGGATCAGCGCCCGGCGGCGCGGCGAGGAGGCGAGCAGGCGGTCGAGCCGCTCCCGGTCGCGCTCCATCAGCACGACGACGCAGCTTTCGCCCTTCCGTTCGCCGATCGCGATGAACGGGAGCGTGGGCACGCCGCGGGCGAGGGCGCCGAGGAGCGCCTCGAGCTCCCGCCCCGCGCGTGACCCGAGGAGCGCGGTGCGCAGCCGCTGAAGGGCGCCCCGCCGCTTGTAGATCTTCACGAGGAAGTCGCGCCCGTCGGCGCGGACCTCCACCGTCCGCTTGATGTTCAGGTCCTTGACCGGGCGCCCGGCGCGGAGCAGGTCGCCGAAACGCGCGAAGGGGCCGGTCGTGAAGGACGCGACCCAGGCGGTGGCCACGCGCCATCTCCAACCGTCCGCGGTCAGCGCCCGGTACTCAGACATGCTGCATTTCCGCCGGGCGGCCCGACGCGCGGCGGTCGAGGCCCAGCCTCCGGGGGCAGAGGAGAATCTGCCAGCCGAGCACCGCGAGCGATTCGGAAAGCCGGCGGCGCGCGCTCTCCCACAGGCCGAGCGTCGCCAGCGTCGCCGCGCCCCACGCGACCGACTCGAAAAGCGACTTCAGCGGCGCCAGGATCCGGAGCGCGATGTGCCGGACCGGATGGTGCTTGCGGAAATAGGCGAAGCGCGAACGGGCCTGCTCGATCTTCGCCCGCACCCGCACGCCGCGCCGGGTCCGGCCCTGGAGGTGGACGATCCGGACGCCGGGATGAACCATCACCTTCCAGCCTTCGGCGCGCGCCCGACGGCAGAAGTCGGTCTCCTCATAAAGGTAGAAGAACGTCTCGTCGAATCCGCCCAGCCGTTCCGCCGCCTCGCGCCTCACGACAAAACAGGCCCCGACGAGATTGTCGACCTCGAAGGGTTCCGACCGCGCCTGCAGGCGGCTCGGATAGGCGCGCGGATTCAGGCGCCGAAGCAGGCTCTTGTTGAACAGCTCGGTCGCCAGGCCCGGCTCGACGTCGAAGGAATGCTGGTCGCGCCCGTCCTCGTGGAGGAGCTGGGGCCCGACGACGGCGCAGGCGGGCGTGCGATCCAGGAATTCCACGAGGGCGCGCAGAGAACCCCCGGAAAGCCGGGTGTCGTTGTTGACGAGCGCGAGGATCCGGCCCGAAGCATCGCGCATCCCCTGGTTCGCGGCCGGCCCGTACCCGCGGTTCTCGCCGTTGCGGATCACGCGCAACCCGGGGTAGGCGGCCGCCGCGGCATCGGCGGTCCCGTCCGAAGAGCCGTTGTCGACCAGGATGATCTCGTGCGAGAGCCCCCCGGCGGCCGGCGCGAGCGTCGAGAGGCAATCGAGCGTCATGTCGCGGCCGTTGAGCGACACGAGGATGACCGAAAGGTCCATGAGGTTGGATTGTATCGGAAGCGCGCCGTCCGCGGGACCTCCGATCCGCGGCCGTTTTGATACGATGCGTCGACCGATGCTCAAGTCCGCCGTGATCCTGGCGCTCCTCGCGGTCGGGATGGCCCGGCAGGATTCGAAAATCGTCCTCTTCGGCCCGAAGGGCGCGACGGAGGAGACGCTCCAGCGCGCCGCCAAGGCGCTGATCGCCCGTTGCGAGGCTTCGGGAATCAAGGGCCCGGCCTTTGCCGTCGGGAAAACGTCCGGATCCCGGGAAAAGTCGGTCACCCTCACGTGCCCCGCCGACTTCACGGATTCGATGAAGGACACGCTGCTCTATTACGGGTCGTTCGCGTGCGCCCGCATCGAACTGAGGTTCATCCACTGGATGAAGCAGAAGGAGGCCGACAAGTACGCGCCGGGGGAATCGGCGCCCCGGGGGTCGTCGTGGGTGCGCACGCGGTGCTGGACCCGGTCGGAGGGCGACTCCCGGGTGCTTCTGAAACCGGATGCCGAGACCCTTCTCCTGAAGGACGCGCCGATCGTCGACGTCGCGGGCAAGTTCTCCATCGTGAAGCATGAGGGAGGGCCGTACCAAGGACAGAAGATGGACGCGGGCGTGTACCTGGAATTCGCCCCGGACGTGACGAGGACCCTGCGGGATTCGATCATCAAGCATCCCGACGACCCGACCCGGACCATCCTGCCGGTGGTCCTCTTCATCGACGGCGCCAAGGTCCCCTCGGAGTCGGGGATGATGAACTGGAGCTCGCGTGTCGAGAAGGACCCGGGCAATCCGGTGCAGCGCGCCGTGTGGAAACTCGAGTACATCTCCGACGCCACGGTCCTGCCCCTCCTCATGAAGCATCCGATGGCCTGTCCTCTGCAGACGAACGAGTGACCCTCGAAATCGGGGAAAGAACGCGAGGGAATGCTTGTATCGGATGGCGGGCCCGGCTGAAATCCGGGAACTCGGGACGGACCGGTCTCGTCTGATAGAATGACATGCCTATGAATCGCATCGTGCGGAAGCCCTTCGGTTTCCCCGGGAAACTCCTTCTCATGGTCCTCCTCTCCATCGTGGGGGGATTCCTGTGGGCCATGGCCGATTCCGGCCGCACCTTCTCCGACGTGGCGAAGATCATCGCGCCCGAGCCGGGCCCTGAAGCGACCTCCACCGCGCCGCCGCCGCCTGCGCCGCGCGGAGGTCCATTGCCGCCCGGGGTCGCGCCCGTGCCCGGCCGGAACCCCCCGCCTGAAGGAAGAGGCCCTGTCGCCCCGGCGGGCTATTCCGTCGAAAAAATGACGGCGCTCTTCGACGAGGTCGACGGCCACCTGCGCCAGGGCCGGATCAAGGAGGCGCGCGAGCTCTTCCGGCGGCAGAACGCCTCGATGGTGCCGGCGACCCAGATCGACCGGTTCCGCCGGGTCGAGGAGGAGATCGGCCGCTATCACCAGCTGCTCCTGCTGACGATCCACGGCGCCGCCATCGACCTCCCCCAGATGGCCGAGCTGGACCTGAAGAGCGGCGGAACCCTCGTGGTCAAGAACCTCCAGGAGACCGAGTCCGAGTACCGCTTCGAAACCCTGACCGGCATCAAGTCGCGGCTCCCCAAGGGCTCCGTCCTGGGAATCCGGAAGTACGAGAAGGAGCGCGCGGGACTGCTCGTCGACGAGGAGCTGGAGAGGCAGGCCTCGTACCGCGGCATCCGCGTGATCAAGGAGAAATCGGGCGGGGCCACCGCGTGGAAGTTCGTCGACGGGCCGCAGGGGTCGGTGTCCGGGTACATCTACTTCCAGCTGGCCGACTTCTGCGCGCGCAACGGGCGCAATTCCAGGCTCGTCCCGCTTTTCGCCGAGGGATTGAAGCGCGACCCGGACCTGCCCTCCACGGTGTTCGAAAAAAAGGCGGAGCAGTTCGTCGACGTCTTCCTCTACTTCATCTCGATCCGGGCCAAGGAGGACGCGCGCGGCGCTTACGACCACCTGGTGAAGACGTACCGCTCCAGCAAGGCCTACCGCGAGCGGGTGGAGGCGGATCGCGACGTGCGCGAGGCCTATGCCGACCTTTTCGACACCGCCATGGCGGAGGCCCCCAAGAGCCCCGCGCCCTCGGCGCCCGAACCGCCCGCTCCGGCTCCCCAGCCGCCCGAGCCCGAGCCCGAACCCGAGCCTCCTCCGCCGCCGGCTCCAGGAACGCCGCCCCCTCCACCGCCGCCCCCCGCCCCGCCCAAGCCTCCGCCGGTGGAGGCGGATCCCGACCGCGTCGACGGCGCCGAGCCGACGCTCCTCCCGCCCGACGCCCCGGCCAAGGCCGTGGAACTCGTGAAGAAGGGCGACGAGCTGTTCAAGGAGGCCATGAAGCGCGTGCTCAACTCCAGCAGCGAGAAAAATCCGGAAGGCTGGGCCGCGGAGAACAAGAAGGCCCTCGAGCTCCTGACGAAGGCCCACGACCAGTACTACTACCCCGCCTTCGAGGCGTTCGAGAAGGCGAAGAAGCCGAACCCGACGAGCCTCCTGCGCCGCGTGCGGCAGGTCCAGATGACGCGGGTCATGTGCCGCAAGCGCGCCGTCGCCGCGAAGTAGACCCGCCGGTTACATTATGGCGTAAAGTTATTACTTTATGACATGAAGTAAGTCCCTCTCCCCGCCGGAGGCCGGACGCCGCCGCCCGGCCCGGGGCGGACCCGTCCCGCCGAAGCTCGGCGATGGCGCGAGCGGAGGCGGATTTGACTCCGCCCCCCCGGCCGGTATAATCCTCTTCGCGAGGAGAGTCATGTCCAACGCTTCCCAGACCGTCGAAGGAGACACCGAGTCCCTTCGCCGGCGCCTGGCGGAGCTGGAGCTGATCGCCGCCTACCACGCCGAGTCCGGACGGATCCTCAAGTCCGGCGGGATGCCCTCCTCCTCGGGCCTTCTCGAGTTCGTCGACATGACCCGCAAGCATTTCACCCTGGTCTCGGCGGCCTATTACCGCGTCGAGGCCGCGGCGCAGGAGCTGGCGGTCGAAGCCGCCTCCGCCGAGTCCGGCGCCCAGCCCCAGCGTTTCAAGCTGGGCGAGGGGGCGACGGGCCGCGCGGCCCAGTCGGGATCGACGGTCCGGACCGACAATGGTACGGGCGGGGCGGGGCTCGCTT
>DASXTT010000131.1:0-13527 GCA_036505255.1 Planctomycetota bacterium
GAGATCCGCGGCGGCCGGTTCGTCGCGGGCTTCGACGGAGAGCAGTACGCCCTGCCGGAGGCGGTGGAGCTCCTGCGGGCGGTGCGCCGCCGGGGCGGCCCGCCGGCGATCCAGGTCGCGGCCGCCGATCCGCTCAACTTCCGCGGGATCCTGACTCCCGACGAGCGGGTCCCGGTCGTTGCGCGCCGGCGCGTGACCGTGGGATAATGGGACCCATGCGAACGCTGATCCTGGCCGCCCTCGCCGTCGGCTGCTTGGCGCAGGATTCCAAAATCGTGGCCGACCCTTGGGCCGGTTTCCCGCTCGGCTCCTGGGCCGTCATCGAAACCACGAACTCGGTGGACCAGGAGGCCACGACGGAGCGCCAGAAGTTCACCGTCGCGGCGTTCGAAGGGACCCGACCGGTCCTGTACATGCGCAAGGGGGAGGGTGACGCCTTTCCCGAACCCGACCAGGTCATCACCCGCGACGCCCCGGGGCTTCCCGACCAGCAGCCCGGCTGGAAGTCCTCCCCGGAGCGCGAGGAAAGGCTCGAGATCGGCGGGAAGAAGGTCGCCTGCAAAGTCACCGAGTTCACCCACGAAAACCGCGCGAGGGAGGTCTCGAACCGGGTGACGATCTGGCGGACGACCGACGTCAAGATCCCCTACCGCGAAGTCAAGAAGATCGGCGCCGATCTCGCCCTCATGCCGGACGTGGTGAAGATCGAGTTCCACGTCAAGGGCGCCAAGCAGATGCTCAACCTCGACTACCGGATCACCCAGCTCGACCGGAAGCTCAAGGTGGGCGATCGCGAGATTTCCTGCGTCCTCGAGGAGGGCGTCGAGGAGGAACAGAGGGTGCCCCTGGCGCGCAAGGCCACCGTCCGCCGGTGGCTCTCCGACGCCGTCCCCGGCCGCGTCGTCCGCTTCGAGTACGCGGGCGAGGAACGGGGAAAACCCGTCGTGCGGACCGAGGCGGTCCTGAGCTTTGAAGTGAAGAAGTAGAATCCCGCATAACGCATCACGCATAACGCATCACGCATAACGCATCACGCATGACGCATCACGCATAACGCATCACGCATCACGTATGACGCATCCGGCGGCCGGCTTCCAGTTCCCGGGAGAATTGTGTGTTGCAACACGCATCACCTTCCGGGCGCCTCCTTGATTCCCGATTCCTGATTCTTGCTTCCTCTTTCCGCCTTTTTCGCTTGACACCCCGCCCATTAATAAGTAAATGCTCACTCAACAGCATAGGGGAGATCGCGGCATGACGGCGGTCGCGGCGCGGAGGCCCCGGCTCCCCACGGCGGAGCGGCGCGAGCAGATCGTCGTGGCCGCCATGCGGTGCTTCGCGGAGCGGGGCTTCGAGGGCACCACGACCCGCATGGTCGCGCGCGCGGCGGGCGTGAGCGAGGGGCTCATCTTCCGCCACTTCCCCACCAAGCGCTCCCTCTACCGGGCCATCATCGCGCGGCGGATCGCGGAGGCTCCGGCCGGAATGATGCCGGCGGAGGCGGCCGCGCGGGGGGACGATCGCGCCGTCCTCTCCTCCATCGCTTCGTCCCTCGTCGCCCGGGTCAGCCGCGATCCGTCGTTCATGCGCCTCTTGTTTTTCAGCGCTCTCGAGGGGGCCCCCCTCTCCCGCATGTTCTACCAGGCGCGCGTCCGGCGGGTCCGGAGCTTCCTGGCGTCCTACCTGGAACGGCGCATGGACGAGGGCGCCCTGCGGAAGGTGGATTCGACCGCCGCGGCGGGCGCCTTCATGGGCATGATCGCCAACTACGTCCAGCAGAAGCACCTGTTCCGGGTTCCGGTGGCCCGGCTGGCGCCGGACGAACTCGTGAGGACGTGGGTCGACCTCTTCTTGAAGGGGCTCAGCCGATGAGGCGCTTCGCGCTTGGACGACTTCGCTCGCACCGCTCCCTGCTTCCGGCTTCCAGCCACCCGCACCCCGCATCGGGACTGGAAGCCGGGAGCCGGAAGCTGGGAGCACCGCGCTTCAGAAGCTTTGTTGCATCACTTGGCATCCTCGCGGTCTGCGCCGGGTGCGCCGACTACGACCGCGACGCCCGCGAGCGCGTCGCCCCCCTCCTCCTCGAGCACCGGGAGCGGCTCGAGAGCTCCGAGGCGGAGGAGGCCCGCGTGAAGCTCGCCGCGGACCTCCGCGCCAAGGCGGCGTGGACCGTCCGCGACTGCATCGAGCTCGCCTGCCTGCTCAACGACCGGCTCCTCGCGCGGGGCGAGAGCTACTACCAGGCGGTGGTCGCGCGCGACCGGATCACCGCGAGCGCGCTCCCGACGGTCAGCGCCCGCGCCAACTACTACCGGCAGGAGAGCGTGCCCTCCTTCGGCGCGGCCCAGGGGTTCAGCCTCCGGGCCCGCGACGAGGAGTTCCTCCGCATCGTGATCCCGGTCTTCGCCGGGTTCCGCGAATGGAACGCCCGCTCGGGCGCCACGGAGCTCATCGAGGCCGAGGCGGCCGCCCTCCGGCACCAGAAAGGCGTCATCGCCGTCCTCGTCGTCGAGGCCTTCTACGCGGTCCTCCGGCTCGAGCGCTCGGTGACGACGCTGGAGCGTTCCCTGACGACCCAGCGCGCCCGGCGGACCGAGATGGAGGCCCGCGCCAAGGCGGGCATCGCGCGCCGGACCGAGCTTCTCCTCGTGGAGGCCCAGCTCGCCGCGACCGAGGCGAGCCGTGCCCGCGCGGACAACGACCTCCAGGTGGCGCGCCGCCGGCTCGCCACCCTCATGGGCGGCGACGTCGACCGCCCGCTCGCGGACGAGCCCCACGCCGAGGCCCCGGAGGCCGTCGAGGTCCTCCTCGCGAGGGCCCACGAGAAGCGCGCCGATCTCGCGGAGCTGGAGCGCCGCCGCCGCGCCGCCGAGAGCCAGGTTGACGTCGAGCGTGGGGCGTGGTACCCGACCGTCGGCGTCACGGGCAACCTGTGGGGCCATCGCGACGGCTCCTCCGAAGATGTCGACTGGGACATCCTCGTCGAGGCGGAGCTGAATCTTTTCGCCGGCGGCGGAACGCGGGCGCGGACGGCCGAGGCCCGCTCGCGCGCCCGCCAGGCGGAATTCGAGCTGCGGGCTCTGAGCCTCGATGTCGCGCTCCAGGTCCGCGAGGAATACCACGGCTGGCACAGCCTCGACCAGACCATCCGCTCCCTCGAAAAAGAGGTCGCGGCCGCCGAGGAGAACTTCAAACTGCTCCAGGAGGAGTACAAGCAGAAGATCGCGAGCAACCTGGAGGTGCAGGTCGGGCAGGACCAGCTCCTGTCGGCCCAGCTCGCCCTCGAGGCCGCCCGGCTCGACCGGAAGGCGGCTCTTTTCCGGATCCGATTCGTCACGGGGTCATTGCCATGAGGTCCGCTTCCAGATCCAAGGTCCCGGTTCCCAGTTCCCGGAGGCTCCCAGGTTCGAGTCTCAATACCCGGTATCGCACGGACGAGTTTGAGGAGCCGGACTCGAAGCTCGGAGCTTCGGGAACCTGGGATCTTGGATCCGGGTACTGGAGGCTGGCCCATTGTCTTATGGCCGTTCTGCTCGCGGCAACGCCGGGATGCAGCAAGAAGGAGGGCGCTCCCGCAGGGATAGGGCTTGCCCGCAAGCCCCGGGTCAACGTCGCGCCGGTCGCGCGCGGCCCGGTCTCGTACGAGATCGAGACCGTCGGTTCGTTCGAGGCGGAGGAGGAGGTGTCGGTGGCGGCGGGCGTCCCGGGGATCGTGACCAAGGTCCTGTTCAAGGAGGGCGACCAGGTCACGCCCGAAACGGTGCTCTGCACCATCGACGAGGAACGGTACGCGCTCGAGGAGGCGCGGGCCAAGGCCGAGCAGGCGCGCGCCGCGGCGGACCTCGATACGGCGCGAGGCGCCTACGACCGGCGGATCCCCCTCCACAAGATGGGAGGGCTCACGGACGACCAGATGGGCGAATTCAAGGCGGCCTTCGACCGGGCCGCGGCGGAGCTTGAGCGCGCCGAGGCGGAACTGGCGTTGGCCGTGAAATCGCGCCGGGACTCGAGCGTCCGCCCGCCCCGGGCGGGCGTCATCAACTCGAAGAACGTCGCGACGGGAGAATACGCGGCGGCCGGCCGGCTCATCGCGAAGCTCCTCGACGTTTCGGCGCTGTACGTCCGGTTCGCGGTGCCGGAGTCGGAATCTCTGCGCGTGAAGAAGGGGGTGAAAATCTCGCTGACGGCGCGGATCACCGGGCGGAACGCCTTGGCCGCGGAGGTCTACTGGGTCAGCCAGGTCGCCGACCCGAGGTCGCGCTCCGTCGAATGCAAGGCGCGCGTCCTGGAGCCTCCGGCGCCGCTGAAGCCCGGGTTTTCCGGCCTCGTCAGGATCGTGCTCGAGGAGCGGGCCGCGGCCCTCCTGGTCCCCTCGACCGCCGTCCTTCCCACCGAGCGGGGATTCGTGGCGTACGTCGTCGAGGAGGGCAAGGCGAAGGAGCGCAAGCTCCGCCTCGGCGTGCGGACGCTCGACGACCAGGTCGAGATCCTGGACGGGCTCGCCGAAGGGGAATCGCTGGTCACCCGCGGGGGTTCCGTGTTGCAGGACGGTCGGGAAGTGGAGATCGTCAAGTGACAGTCCAAAGTCCGAAGTCCGAAGTCCGAGGTCCGATGCAGGGAAGAGAGGCCCGATGTCCGAGATCCGAAGTCCGATGCCGGGGAAAGAGGTCCGAAGGGATTGTGGACGCCGGACCTCGGACTTCGGACCTCGGACGTTGAATCGAATGGGTTCGTGACTCTGGCGGATCGACCTGGATTTCCCCAATGACACTATCCGATCTGTCCATCAAGAAGCCGGTTTTCGCCTGGATGCTGATGATCGCGTTCATGGTGCTCGGTCTGATCGCCTTCCTCCGCCTCGGCGTCTCGCAAATGCCCGACGTCGACTTCCCCACGGTGAACATCAGCCTGACGTGGGAGGGCGCCGCCCCCGAGATCATGGAGAACGACGTCGTGGACGTGGTCGAGGACGCCGTCATGTCGGTCCAGGGGATCAAGGAAGTCTCGAGCTCCTGCCGCCAGGGCTCCGCGAGCGTCACCATCGAGTTCGACCTGGACCGCGACATCGACGCGGCGCTCCAGGACGTCCAGACGAAGTTGGCCCAGGCGCAGCGGCGCCTTCCGACGGACATGGATCCCCCGGTCGTCACGAAGACGAACCCGGAGGACCAGCCGATCATGTGGGTCGGCCTCGCGGGTCCCCGCTCCCAGAGGGTCCTCTCGGACATCGTGCGGAACGAGCTCAAGGACCGGATCCAGACCGTGCCCGGGGTGGGCGAGATCACGCTGGGCGGATTCCTCGAGCGGAACGTCCGCATCTGGCTCGACGCGAAGCGTCTCGAGGCGTATGCGCTCTCCGCGGACGAGGTCATCGCGGCCCTCCAGCGCGAGCACGTCGAGGTCCCCGCCGGCCGCATCGAAGGCTCTTCCCGCGAAATCAACGTGCGGTCCGAGGGCGAGGCGCTCTCCCTCGACGACTTCCGTCGGATCATCCTCCGGACCGAGGGGATGGCCCAGGTCCGCCTCCAGGACGTGGCGGTCGTCGAGGACGGCCTCGAGGATCGCCGGCGCATCGCGCGCTCCAACGGGGAGCCTTCGCAGGGGATGGGGATCCGCAAGCAGCGCGGCGCGAACGCCGTCGCCGTCGCCAAGGGGGTGCGGGCGAAGATCGACGAAATCCGGAAGACGCTTCCCGCCGACCTAGCGCTCGAGATCGTCTTCGACTCGACGCCCTACATCGAGGCCTCGATCCACGAGATCGAGATCACGATGATCCTCGCGGTCCTCCTCACCGCGTTCGTCTGCTGGCTCTTCCTCGGGTCGTTCAGCTCGACGGTGAACATCGTGCTGGCGATTCCCACCTCGATCCTCGGCACGTTCGCGGTGATGTACTTCATGGGATTCACGCTGAACACGTTCACGCTGCTGGCGCTCTCGTTGTCGATCGGCATCGTCGTCGACGACGCGATCATGGTCATGGAGAACATCTTCCGCCATCGCGAGATGGGAAAGAGCCGGGTCGACGCGGCGCGCGACGGGGCCCGGGAGATCACCTTCGCCGCGATGGCCGCGACCCTGGCGATCATCGCGATCTTCCTGCCGATCGCGTTCGCGCGGGGGATCATCGGCAAGTTCCTCTTCCAGTTCGGCGTCGTCCTCTCGGTCTCGGTCTTCCTCTCCCTCATCGAGGCGCTGACGATCGCCCCCGCCCGGTGCTCCCAGTTCCTGGACGTGACCCGGCGGACGACGCGGATCGGGCGGTCGGTCGAATTCCTCTTCGAAAAGCTCGCCTCCGCCTACGGCCGGGCGCTCCGGCCCGCCATCCGCTGGCGCTGGGCCGTCCTGGGCGTCTCGTTCGTCCTTTTCGCCGCCTCGCTCTCCGTCTTCTGGTTCCTGCCCAAGGAGATGGTCCCCTCGCAGGACCAGGGCCGGTTCCTCGTCCGCCTCGTGACTCCGGTGGGATCCTCGATCGAGTACACGGACCGGATCTGCCGCCAGGTCGAAGAGGTGATGATGCGGCAGCCGGAACTGCAGCGGTACTTCCTTGCGGTCGGCGGCTTCGGCGGCGGCGAAGTCAACACGGCCAACATGTTCGTGACGCTGAAACCCCGCAGCGAGCGGAAGCGCTCGATGCAGGAGATGATCGAGTTCACGCGGAGGTTCAACGCGGTCCCGGACCTTCGCGTCATCCCCCTGGACCTTTCGGCGCAGGCGTTCAGCTCGCGCCGCGGGTCGAACGTGGAAGTCTCGATCCGCGGCCCGGACTGGGACAAGCTGGCCGGGATCGCCGGCCGGCTCATGGACAAGATGGATGCGAGCCCGCTCCTCAAGGACGTGGACACGGACTACCAGCTGGGGATGCCCGAGATCCACATCGTGCCCGACCGGAAAAAGGCGGCCGAGGCGGGGGTCTCGATGTCCGCGATCGGGAGCACGGTGGGGTCGCTCATCGGCGGCGTCCGCATCGGGAAATTCAAGGACCAGGGCCGGCGGTACGACGTGCGCGTGCGGGTCCTGCGCGACCAGCGCCTGCGGCCCGAAGACGTGCGCGCGATCCGGGTGCGCTCGGACTCCGGGGAGCTCGTCCCCCTCTCCGAGGTCGTGATCGTCGAGGAGCGGCCGACGCTCCTGACGATCAACCGGCGGAACCGGGAGCGGGCCATGGCCGTGACCGCCAACGTGCCTCCGGGCCTGTCGCACGACACGGCTTACGCCGAAGTGGAGAAGTTCTGGAGGGAGGTACGGCAGGACGGGTACCGGATGTACTGGAGCGGCGCGGCGCAGACGGCGCAGGAGACCGGGTGGAGCATGATCTTCGTCATGGCCCTCGGCCTCTTCATCGCCTACGTCGTCCTCGCGTCGCAGTTCAACAGCTTCATCCACCCGGTGACGGTCTTCATGGCCCTGCCCTTCAGCGTGACCGGAGCGGCCATCGTCCTCTGGGCCGCGGGGTTGACGCTGAACGTCTACTCCGCGATCGGGATCATCCTGCTCATGGGCATCGCGAAGAAGAATTCGATCATCCTCGTGGACTACACCAACCAGCGGCGGGAGAAGGGGGCCGACTGGAAGACGGCGGTGCTCGAGGCGTGTCCGGTCCGCCTGCGCCCGATCCTGATGACGAGCATCTCGACGATCGCGGGGGCGATCCCCGCGGCGATGTCGCTGGGCCCCGGTGCCGAGCTCATCAAGCCGATGGCGCTTTCGGTGATCGGCGGGATCGCGGTCTCGACGCTCTTCACGCTCTTCGTCGTGCCTTCGTTCTACGGGATGGTCGAGGACGTGAAAGGCGCGCTCTTCCGCAAGAAGGCCCCGGCCGCGGAAAAGACGCCCCGCGTCGAACCGGACCGGAGCGTCATCCTCTAGGGGAGCGGTCGGCAGTCATCCGTCATCGGTCATTCGGTGACGGCGGCTCGGGGGCCGCGCAGGCGACCCCACAGGGAGTGCAGGAGCGCCGCCGCCAGGAGCGCGCCGGAGGCGTACATCGCCATCCGCACGGCGAACCACATCGTCCGCTCCTGCAGCGGATTCTCCCCCTTCGCCTTGTCGACCGTGTACAGCGTCAGCGACGGGTCCTCTCCCGGCACGATGATCCGGGCGGGATCCGCGAACAGGATCCGCATCGGCTCCCCCACCGGCGTGCCGTAGAGCGGCGCCACGGGCTCCCCGGGAGTCCACAGGGCGCGGTTGGCCTCGACGATGTCGGGGTTGTTCGGGGTCGCAACGAGGATCACGTTCCGGCCGGACGCGGCGCTCAAGAGCGCGGCGGCGACCGGCGGCGCGAGCGATCCGAACACGCCCAGGACGAGGGCGGCTTTCGCAATCCGGTCGCGAAACCGGCTCATTTCTTCTCGGGCTCGGGCTTCGCGGTCCCGGCGAAGATCGCCATCTTCACGGTCCAGGCCTCGGAGACCTTGCCCACGCCCATGTCGGGGATCTTCACGCCATGATCCGAGAGCTTCACCTGGAATTCCGTCGAGAACTTCAGCCAGCGGCCGTCGGGGAATCCGCCCTTCTTCGCGGCCTCCGCCGGCAGTTCCTTCCAGGACACGGTGACGGCGATCTCCTTCGTGACCCCGTGCATCGTGAAGTCGCCGGTCACCTTGACGCGGTTTTCCGCGTCCCCGTCCCGCTCGACCTTCTTCGAAACGAACGTGATCTCGGGGAACTTCTTCGCGTCCAGCCACATCTCGGACCGGAGGTGCTCGTCCCTCATGTCGATGCCGGTCTTCATCGACGCCACGGGAACGGTGAGAGAGACCGACCCCGTCGCCTTCTCGAGGTCCGCCTTGACCTCGCCCCTGGCCTTGTTCGTCGTGCCGACGATGGTCTCGATGTCGGCCTGCGACTCGAACGTGATGTTGACGAACTTCACGTGGTGGCCGACGTAGAAAGTCGTCTCGTCCGGGGCCGGCGCGAACGCCAGTCCGGCGAGGGCGACGGCGGCCGCGAGGATCGAGGGCTGTCTCATCGCGATTCTCCTTTGCCTGATCTAACCCTGCGCGCGCGGCGGCTATTCCCGCCGGCGAGGACGCGCGCGAGGACGTCGAGGGCGCGGCGGAGGCGGCGCGGCGTCGCCCGGTCCGGCACGTGGACGAACACGACGCGGGCGCGGCCGGCGCGCCGGAGGGCCCGGTAGAAGGCGTGGTTGCAGACGTAGGTGCCCGCGTGGTACGAGACCGAGGCGGGAATCCTCGCGCGCCGGAGCGCGGCGTGCAGCCGGTCGATCGGGAGCGTCGCCTCGAGCAGGGCCGGCCCGCGGGGGTCGATCGCGCGCCGCCACGGCCGGCGGCCCGCGTTGTCGGGCTTCTCCGCGTGGTCCACGTTGAGGGCGACGCATTCCAGCGCGAGCCGCTTCCGGTTCGGTCCGAGGCCGAACATCAGGACCGCGTGCGGGCGGGTCTCGCGGAGGGCCGAGTCGAGGGCCCGATCGCACCCGCGGAACTCCGTCGGCAGGACCCGCCCCGCGAGAAGCGCCCCGCCGATCCGGCGCCCGTCGGCCTCGCGCGCCAGTCGCTCCGTGGGATTGCTCCGGTGCCTTCCGAAGGGCGTGAATCCCGTCACGAGGACCCGCATCGCGCCAGCATACGCGGGCCCGGACAGGGGCGCAACCCGTGGTCGTGTCCTGAGTTCAAAGTTCAAAGTCCGAAGTCCGGGGAAGTCCAAAGTCGAAGGTCCGACGTCCTGTGAGGCAGAAAGCTTGGTCCGATAGCCTTCAGAGCTCGCGTACCTCGTCCGTCCGACCTTGAACCCCGGACCCCGGACATTGGACTTCGGGTAACTCAGGACCTTGGACTTTCGACTTCGGACACCACCCAACCCGTTGACCCCGCGCCCCTCCGGCGGTACATAAGGTCCCATGACCCGGGTCCTCTTGGCGGCGCTTCTTCTCGCTCTCCAGGCCGGGGGGCAGGAGTCCCCGGCGCCGACCGTGGTGGCGAAGGGAGCGTCGCAGCCCCAGCTCGCCGCCGACAAGGACGGCGGACTCTACTGCGTCTTCCTGCGGAACGGGAACATCGAGGTGTCGGCCTCGACCGACGACGGGGCGACGTGGAGCGCGCCGGTCCTCGCCATCGACGCCCACGGAAATGCGCGCGGCGGCATGCAGCGCGGACCCCGGATCGGCGTCGACGAGAAGAAGCGCGTCGCCGTCACCGCCCCGGTCTGCTTCGACCCCACCGAGCTGCGCGAGGTCTACCCGAAGGCCGAGCTGTGGCTCGCGTGGTCGGAGAACGGCGGGAGGACCTTCGGAGCGCCGGTCCAGGTGAATGAGCAGAAGGGGACGGCGCCGGAGTCGCTCCACGCGATGGCGGTGGCGCCGTCCGGGGAGGTCCACATCGCGTGGCTCGATCTGCGCGGACGCTCCAAGGGTCAGGACCTCTACTACTGCAAGGTGGTCGACGGGAAGCCCGGCCGCAACGTGAAAATCGCGGCGACCCTCTGCGAGTGCTGCGCCCCGGGGATCGCGGTGGACGGCGCGGGCAATCCGATCCTCGCGTGGCGGGACGGCGGCGCGACCGAGAGCCGCCCCGTCTGGTTCGCCACCTCGAAGGACGCCGGCAAGACCTTCCGCCCGCCCCAGCGGCTCCACCAGCTCGAGACGAAAGTCGAAGGCTGACCCATGGACGCGCCCGCCGTCGCCGTGTCGCGCGACGGAAAGAGATTCGCGGCGGCCTGGATGGACACGCGGACGGGCCGGAACGACCGCAAGGTCTACTGGACGGTCGCGTCGGGAGGCACCCTCCCGCGCGAGATGCCGCTCGCCGACGACCCGAAAGGCCCGAAGGGCCATCCGGCGCTCGCGATCGACGCGAAGGGGATCATCCACGCCGCCTGGGAGGACCTGCGCTCGGGCGAGCAGCGGATCTACTGGACCTGCTCGGAGAAGGGCGCGAAAAACGTCGCGCTGAGCCCGGCCGGAGCGAAGGCCTCTTTCCCGAGCGTGGCGTCCGGGCGGATCGTCGGGGCGGCGTTCGAACTGGATGGCAACATCGTCTTCAAGGCGACGCCGAAGTAGCCGGCGCGGTCTTCATCCACGCCGCCACGAAAAGCCCCAGGAAGACCAGGTCAGCGGATGACGACGAGCCGCAGGCAGGGATATTCCTTCAGATCGTCCGGCGTCCTGTCGGTCGATTTCTTCCCTTCGAAGACCGCGATGTGCAGGAGGGTGTCCCCAGCCGCGAATTTCAGGCCCGGCTTGTCCTCGAAGACCCACCGGATCGGGGCCTCCTTGCCGCTTTCGACGAGCGTGAAGTCCCCCGCTCGAGCGACTTTGCCCCAGACGCGATAGATCTCCCCCTCCTTGAGGTCCGACGCGGGCGGCAGGTCGGGGAAGTCCCCCAGGATGCCGGCCCAGCCGTCGAGATCATCCTTCGGCATTTCCTCCGCGCCGAAGGCGTTCTTCCGGCACTGCGCGAGGAACCGGGCCGCGTCCTTGTCCGCGTCGGAAAGCCAGGCGCAGAAGGCCGCCCCCTCGGCCGCCGCGACGATGTTCTTCTCCTTCAATTCGGCCGCGACGTCGGCCATGACCTTGGCGCGGAGCTTCCCCCGCTCCTCGGGCCCCAGCTTTTCCACCCCGGTCCGAAGCTGTTCCAAAATGGCGGGCAGCCTTCTCGAGAACGGGTCGAGCGCCATTCCGGCGCGGGCGGTCCGATGGCACTCGAACCACGCCTTCTGGGTCAGGCTGTTCTCGGCGCGGGCGAGGAGGTCCCCCGCGCGCAACTGGCGCTCCATCCGGTAGGCCTCGTCCGCGGGGCCGGTTTTCTCGAGGCCCGCGTCGAGCCGCAGCCTCCGCTGGACTCTCTGGTAGGACTCCCGGTCCTTCAGGGGCGCGCCCGGATTCTTCCGCGCCTCCGATTCCTCCCGCTTGCGGAGCTCGTATTCGGCGACCTCCTCCAGCCGCTCCTTCTCCGTGTACTGGACGCGCGAGGCATAGGGCTCGGCGCCCAGCTGGTTGGAGGCGGTCGGGAAGATGAAATTGGCATCGTCCTGCGACCACTTCTTGACCACGTAATTGAGCCCCGCGTCCCAGCCTGTGAAGGTGACCTCGACCAGGATCCCGCGCGAACTGCCGGAACGCCGGATCACGATCGTCAGGACGAGCCGGTTCGCGTCGGTCGCGGTGGCGAGCGCCTTGTGAAGCTGGGTGCAGTCCCGGGCCTTCCCGACCGTCACGGCCGTCTTGGGCGCCGTGTCGTTGACCTGCTGGACGCGGTAGTCGTTGGCGGCGACCACCCAGAGCTCACAGCCCGGGGGCACGAGGTTGAGCTTCGCGAATTTGGAGCCCCGTTTCGCCTCGGCGGGAAACCCGAAGGCGTACTTTTCCTTCTGGATGAGGACGGGCTTCTTGAACTCCTGGGCGGAGGCCGGGCCCGCCAGGATCAGGAGCAGGAGTGCCGCGGCGCGGGATGTCACGTGCGGACCCTTCGCGCGGGATCCAGGCCGGTCAGGCTCGGTGCCTGACCGGCCGTCCGCCCCGCTCGATCAACCGAGCCTACTTGAGATGCTTCGCAAGCAGCTTGTTCATTTCGAACATGCTGACCTGCTTCTTGCCGCCGAAGACCGCCCCGAGCTTCGCGTCGGAGTTGATCATCCGCCGGTTGGTCTTGTCCTGCAGGCCGTTCTTCTTGATGTAGACCCACATCTTCTTGACCACTTCCGAGCGGGGCAGCGGCTTGGCGCCGACGACCTCCGCCAGCGAGTTGGACGGGGTCAGCGGCTTCATGAACGCGGAATTCGCCTTCTTCGCCATCGGCTCTCTCCTGGAAAGGAAAGTTTCTGGGGTGCGCCCCGGGCACACCCCGAGGCTGAAAGCGCCAACAACCTACTCGGAACCCCCCTCGGGCGCAAACCATATTCTCCTCGGGAAAGGGCGGTTTCCGGCTCCCAGTTTCCAGTTCCCGGTTCCCGAATCCCCCGGCTTGAAATCGGGACCTCCCGACCTTGGGAACTGCTCTGAACCGGACACTTCCGGAACTGGATGCTGGAAACTGGAAACTGGGAACGGGAGGCTTTCCGTGATACGGTGCCGCCATGCATCGACTCCCTCTCCTTCTTCTGCCCGCGCTCCTAATGCTCCCCTCCTGCGTCGTCGCGCCCCGGGGGCCCGATCCCAAGACGAAGGAAGTCATCACCGCCGTCGAAGGCATGTACGACGACCTCAGCTCGCGGCGCTGGGACGCCCTCGAAGCGCATTTCCTCCCCGAAGCCGAGCTGGTCTTCGCCACCCCCTCCGGCCCGAGGCGCATGACGCCCCCGAAGTTCGTCGAGATGGTGCGCAACAACGTCGAGGGCAAGGACGTCTTCGAGGAGCGGATGCTCGACGGCTGGATCCGGACCCACGGCGACATGGCCGTGGTCTGGTCGAGGTTCGCGGCACGCGAGGGAAAGGGCGATGACATCCGGACGTGGTCGGGCATCGACGCGTTCACGCTCATCCGGGTCGACGGGCGCTGGAAGGTGTCGCAGATCGCCGTTTCCCAGGACCCGAAGCCGGAAACCCGCTAGGCCAGCTTCTCGAGTCGGGCC
>DASXTT010000132.1:0-6775 GCA_036505255.1 Planctomycetota bacterium
GGGACGAAGGCGGAGGTGCCGGGGCTCGAGATCGCCGGCAAGACGGGCACGACGCAGAAGGTCGACCCCGCGACCGGCCGGTACACGCACGGGAAGTACATCAGCTCCTTCGTGGGATTCGCGCCGGCCGAGGGGGCCCGGATCTGCATCGCGGTGATCCTGGACGACCCGCAGGGGGAGTACTACGGCGGGGCCGTGGCGGCGCCGGTGGTCGGCGAGATCCTCGAGAAGGGAATGAAGTTCGTCCGCTGACCCGCCTTCGCGGCCTGGGGCCGCCTCGGCGTGGTGATGTCAGGGTTGGCAGGAGAGAGAGGGGTTCGGATGCGTCCGCACCGCAAGTCGTCGAGTCCGCTTCCGATGCGCGACATCTACCTCTGCACGACGCCGTTGCGCTACGCCCTGCGTAGGGAGGGTTCCGGCATGGCCGTTCGAATCGCCGATCTGCTCGGGCCCGCCCCCGCGGTCCCGGCCTCCGATGTCACGGGCGTCACCTGCGACTCCCGGCAGGTCCAGCCCGGGCATGTCTTCGTGGCCGTCTCCGGCACGAAGGCGGACGGGCGGGCGTTCGTCAACGACGCCGTCCACCGCGGCTGCACGGCCATCGTGGCCGAACAGCCCGTCGATCCGGCGCCGCCGGTGCCGGTCTTCCTCGTCCCCGACGCGCGGATCGCCCTGGCCGACCTCGCGTCGCGCTTCCACGGGCGGCCGACCGAAAAACTGAACGTCGTGGGCGTGACGGGCACGAAGGGGAAGAGCACGACGACGTACCTCATCCGGTCGATCTTCGAGGCGGCCGGCGAGCGGACCGGCCTCATCGGCACGATCCAGTACGCGATCGGAACCCGGGTCCTTCCTTCGCCCCTGACGACGCCCCCGGCCGACGAGCTCCAGAAACATTTCGCCGAGATGGTCGCCGCGGGGTGCCGCTCCGCCGCCATGGAGGTGAGTTCCATCGCCCTCGACCAGCGGCGGACCCACGCGCTCCACTTCGCGGCGGGGATCCTCACGAACCTCCAGCGGGACCACCTCGACTACCATCGCACGCCGGAGGCGTACCGGGACGCCAAGGTCCGCCTGTTCGAACAGCTTCCGGCGAAGGGCGTGGCCGCCGTCAACGCCGACGATCCCGCGGCGGAATTCTTCGCGAAGAGGACCCCGGCGCGCGTGGTCCGGTTCGGCCTCGAGACGCGGTCGGAGGTGAACGGCACGGTCGAGGAGATGACCTTCCACGGATTGAAAATGCGGGCGCGGCTCGGGGGCGAGGAACTGCTTCTTCGTTCGCGCCTGCTCGGCCGCCACAACGCGCACAACATCCTGGGCGCCGCGGCCGCCGCGTGGGCCATGGGGTACGACTTCGAGCACATCAAGACGGGCGTCGAGTCCCTCGGGGCGGTCCCCGGGCGGCTCGAGGCGGTGGACGCGGGCCAGCCCTTCCAGGTCCTCGTCGATTACGCCCACACGGAGGAGTCGCTGCGGAACGTCCTCGGGTCCCTGCGCCGCCTGCGGGGCGGAAGCGCGGGGCGGGTCATCGTCGTCTTCGGCTGCGGCGGCGACCGCGACAGGGGCAAGCGGCCCCTCATGGGGCGCGCGGTCGAGGACCTGAGCGACTTCTTCATCGTCACGTCGGACAATCCGCGCACCGAGGAGCCCCTCGCGATCATCCGGGAGATCGAGGCGGGGATCGAGAACCACTCGCGCTACCTCGTGGAGCCCGACCGGCGCGCCGCGATCAAGATCGCCCTCGGCATGGCGCGCAGCGACGACATCGTCCTCATCGCGGGCAAGGGCCACGAGACGGTCCAGATCGTCGGCCGCGAGACGCTGCCGTTCGACGACCGCGCCGTGGCGCGCGAAATCCTCAAGGAGAGCGGCCGGTTGAGGTCAAGAGAGTAGGGACCCATGCTGATGCTGAGCCGGGTGCTTCGGGCCGTCGGCGGCGCCGCCGAGGGCTGGATCGACGGCGCGACCGTCCACGGGATTTCCACGGACACGCGGACGCTCAAGCGCGGCGACCTCTTCGTCGCCCTCCGCGGGCCGACCTTCGACGGGCACGATTTCATCCGCGAGGCGTTCGCGCGGGGCGCGACGGCGGCCCTCGTGGAGACCTCCACCCCCGGCGCGGGCCCGCAGATCCGGGTGGCCGACACCCGGGCCGCTCTCGGGACGCTCGCGGCGCAGTACCGGGCCACCCACCCCGCGCGGTTCGTCAGCGTGTCGGGCTCCAA
Organism: Planctomycetota bacterium; assembly: GCA_036505255.1. GTDB lineage: Bacteria > Planctomycetota > MHYJ01 > MHYJ01 > JACPRB01 > DASRJF01. The sequence goes on from DASXTT010000132.1 coordinate 2,226, forward strand.
CGGCAAGACAACGACCAAGGAGATGCTGGCGCACATCCTGTCCGGTCGTCGGCGCGTCGTCCGCGCCCCGGCGAGCTACAACAACGACCTGGGCGTGCCGCTCACGATCTTCGCGGCGAAGCCCGATTCGGAATTCGTCGTCCTCGAGCTCGGCACCAACCGGCGCGGAGAAATCGGCGGGCTCGGAGCGATCGCCCGGCCCGACGCGGCGGTCATCACCTCCATCGGCGAGGAGCATCTCGCGGGGCTCGGCTCCGTCGAGGGCGTCGCGGAGGAGGAGGCGGCCATCCTCGACCACGTCCGCGCCGGGGGCTTGGTCGTCGCGCCCGCGGACTCGGAGCCCCTGCGTCCGCACCTCGCGCGGATCCGGCGCGAGAAATTGGTGACCTTCGGTTTCGGGCCTTCGGCGCACGTGCGGGCGACGGACCTTGCCGTCGGCCCCGGCGGCCTCCGGTTCCGGGCGCTGGGCGTCACCTTCGAGCTGGGCCTGCAGGGATCGTGGAACGCGCTGAACGCGCTCGCCGCCTCCGCCGCGGCGGTCGCGTACGGGACGGACCTGCCGGAGTGCGCCGAGCGCCTTCGCGGGTTCAAGGCGCCCAAGATGAGGATGGAGCTCCTGAGGCTGGGCGGCGTCTCGATCCTGAACGACGCGTACAACTCCAACCCGGCCTCCGCCGCGCTCGCGGTGGAGGAATTCGGGCGGCGCGTGGCCGCGCCCCGCAAGATCGCCGTGATCGGCGACATGCGCGAGCTGGGCGAAATGTCGACGCGGTACCACCTCGAGCTGGGCCGGGCGGTGGCGGGGGAGCCCTCGATCGGGATCGTGCTCCTCGTGGGCCCCGAAGCCCGGGCGATGGAGGGCACGCTCCGCGACGACCAGGCGCGGCACTGCTTCGAGACCGCGGAGGACGCGCGCGCGACGGTGATGGACCTCGTGCGCCCCGGTGACTGCCTCCTCCTCAAGGGCTCCCGAGCGGTGGCGCTTGAAAAGATCGTCAAGTATGTCGCGGAGAAAGTCACGCAAACCCGAACGGGGTCCCAACCCCTGGAAGTGAACTAGGTGGCGCACCATAGGGGGTCTGCACCTCGTGCTTGAACGTCTGTTTGAATCCGATTTCTTCCGTACCATCACGTGCCGCAGCGCGTTGGCCGGGATTGCGGCTTTCCTCTCGTGCCTCGCGCTCGGGCCGCACCTCATCCGGTGGCTGCGCCGGCGGCGCGTCGGGGAGAACGTCGAGAAGGGGGATTCCAACCGGCTCGACGAGCTCATGCGCGCCAAAAAGGACACGCCGACGATGGGCGGCGTCTTCGTCTGCGCGGCGATCCTTCTCGCGCTGGCGCTCTTCGGCAACTTCGGAAGCAAGACGCTCCCGATCTTCGCCTTCGTGATCGTCGGGCTGGGCCTGCTCGGGGCGGCCGACGACGCGCTCAAGCTCACGGGGCGGAGCCGGACGGGCCTGAGCATGTTCTGGAAGCTGCTCGGGCAGTGCCTAGTGGGTTACGCCGCGGGGATGTGGCTCTTTCTCGTCCTCCTCCGGACCGATCCCGCGCACGCGTCCCGGGTCCTCATCCCCTGGGGCGGGGGGATCGACCTCGGCCCGCTCTATCCGTCGTTCGTGATGCTGGTGCTCGTCGCGTGCTCGAACGCGGTGAACATCACGGACGGCCTGGACGGTCTGGCGGCGGGGTGCCTGGCGATCTCGATCTTCGCGTACGCGGCGATCGCCTACGCGGTCGGGCGCGCCGACTTCAGCGGCTACCTCGGACTGCCCAACGTGCGCGCCGCGGTGGAGACGACGGTGGTGGGCACGGCGGTCCTCGGGGCGACGCTCGGCTTCCTCTGGTTCAACGGCCATCCGGCGCAGGTCTTCATGGGGGACTCGGGGTCGCTGCCGCTGGGCGGCGTGCTGGGCCTGGTGGCGTGCACGACGAAGCAGGAGCTCCTGCTCGTCGCGATCGGCGGCGTCTTCGTGCTGGAAGCGGGATCGAGCCTGCTCCAGATCGTGGCCTTCAAGCTGACGGGGCGCCGGGTCTTCCGGATCGCGCCGCTCCACCACCATTTCCAGTTCGGCGGGGTGCCGGAGCCCAAGATCACGATGCGCTTCTGGATCTGCGCCGCCGTGATGGCCGTGGCGAGCCTGGCGACGCTGAGGTTGAGGTGAAGGCCCGATTGTAGATTGCGGATTGTGGATTCGCCAGCCCCGATCATTCACCGGTGATTTTGTAAGAATCCGATCGCTTATCGTCGGGAATCCAGCGATCCACCCACCGACCCACGAAAGAGGCGCGCTTGCGCTCCATCCGGTACGCCGCCGGGATCATCCAGATGAGGAGGGCGATGGTCCCGATCCCGAGGAACGCTCCGAAGGCGTAGTAGAAGAACAGGAAGACCGGGGACCCCGGCACGGGCACGAGGAAGAAGAGGGGGATAAGGAGGGCCGACGGCAGGAAGAGCAGGCACGACTGCGCCGCGTGGAACCGGATGAGGAGGTCCCGCCGCTCGAGGAGGAGCATCAGGCCGCCGCTGAAGGGCCCCGCGGCGTAGCAGAGGACGCACGCGAGGTCCGCGTCGATCCCCAGACTGCTTTTTTCGACGTCACCCACACCCTCATTGTACCCTGACGAACGAGTGTGCCTGATCGGGGGCGATTCTTGATTCTGGATTCTCGATTCTTGGCCCAGATTGCCGATTGCCGATTGCCGGCTTCTTCCTCCGGCTCGAAGCTCGAAGCTTCTGAAGCTGGGAACTGGGATCTGGGCGCTGGAAGCTCCCCCCGTTTCGCCCGGTTCCTACTTGACTCAGTCCCGCCTCCCGTTAGATTGGCTCCTTCTTAAGGGGGATTATTCACATGCCACGTCCGAAAGTGGGCATCGTCGGCGCCGGGAACGTGGGCGCCGCCGCGGCCTTCATCCTCACGAAGCGCAACCTGTGCGACGTCATCCTCTCCGACATCGTCGAGGGGCTCCCGCAGGGCAAGGGCCTCGACATGAACGAGTGCCGGCAGGTCGACCAGCACGACGCGACCGTCACCGGGACGAACCGCATCGAGGACATGAAAGACTGCGCGGTCGTCGTCATCACCGCGGGCGTCCCGCGCAAGCCGGGGATGACCCGCGAGCAGCTCCTCGACATCAACACGAACATCATCCGCGACGTCTGCGGCAAGCTGAAGAGCACGGGCGCCAGCCCCGTCCTCATCGTCGTCACGAACCCGCTCGACGTCATGACGTACGCGGCGCTGAAGATCACGGGCTTCCCGAAGAACCGCGTCCTCGGAATGGCGGGCGTCCTCGACTCCAACCGCTTCGCCCACTTCGTCGCGGAGCGGCTCCAGGTCTCGCCGCGCGACGTGCAGGCGATGGTCCTCGGCTCCCACGGCGACACGATGGTCGCCCTCCCGCGCTTCACGACCGTCGGAGGCATCCCGATCACCGAGCTCCTGCCGAAGGAGGAGTGCGACAAGCTCGCGATCCGGGCCCGCGACGGCGGCGCCGAGATCGTCGCGCTCCTGAAGACAGGAAGCGCCTATTACGCGCCGGGGAGCTCGATTGCCGCGATGGTGGAGTCGATCCTCTACGACCAGAACCGCGTCCTGCCGTGCTCGGCGTACCTCGACGGCGAGTACGGCCTCCACGATGTCTATGTCGGCGTCCCGTGCCGCCTCGGCGACGGCGGGCTGAAGCAGATCCTCGAGGTGAAGCTGGCGCCGGACGAGCTCGCGGCGCTCAAGCGGTCGGCGGACGTGGTGAAGGAGAATGTCCGGCTTTTGAAACTCTAAAAGATCGCGCGGACGACGAAGGCGAGCCCGATCAGGACGAGCGGGATTCCCACCGCGAGCAGGCCGTAGGGCTCGATGAGGAGCAGGCCCCCGCTCATGAGCGCGATCCCCGCGACGCCGAGCCCGATCCGGAACGCGATCCGCGTCGAGGTCCACGCGGCCCGGACCGAGGCGAGGAAGGATCCCTTCAAGTCCATCGCGCCATGATATCCTTGCCGCCGCGCTCCGGCGCAAGTAGAAGAATCCCATGACGCGTCGCCCCGGAATCGGCACTCTCGCGGTCCATCCGCCGATGATCCGGCCCGGCCGGACCCTTCCCGCGGCGCCGACGATCGACCTCTCCTCCGCGTACTTCGTCCCGGACCTCGACACGCTCCAGGGCCTCCACCACGGGAAGTTCTCCGACGGCTACTACCGGCGGTACGGTCATCCGAACGGGCGGCAACTCGAGGGCGCCATGGTCGCGCTCGAGGCGCCCGAGGCCGGAGCATGGGAGGCCGTGGCGCTTTCGTCGGGGATGACCGCCGCGGTCTCGCTTCTCTGGGCGCTCGTGCCTTCCGGCTCGCACGTCGTCTGCGGCCGCGACATCTACGGCGGCACGTACTCTTTCCTGTCGAACCACGCGGAGCGCATCGGCATCACAGCGACCTTCGTCGACTCCACCCCGGCGGCGGTCCGGGCGGCCCTGCGGCCCGAGACCCGGGCGGTCATCGTCGAAACGATCACCAATCCGCTCATGCGGGTGCCCGATCTCCCCGCGATCGTCCGCGC
>DASXTT010000133.1:0-8459 GCA_036505255.1 Planctomycetota bacterium
GGCGGCGCCCGGCGCGACCCGGGGCGATTCGAGCTCCTTCGGGACCGGAGGTTCGTCCTGCGGATAAGCCCAAGCACCGATGGAGACGGCGGCTGCGATGGCGATGATTCTCATGGTGTGATCCTCGGTTGCGGCCGCCGCGCGGGCGGCTCAATCATCTTGGCTCCAGACCTGGGATCCCGGACGGCGTAACCACGGCGACCAAACACCTCCGACCTTGAACGAAAGGGAGTAAACCAGGCCGTCCATGCTTCTGCTGTACCCGAAGTCGGAGCAGATCGTGGGTCGAGGTAGGTCGACCTTCGTGTATTCCCCCAAGGCGGCCAGGGTCTCCGGATAGGTCCCCTGCGCGGTGCGATAGGCCTCCAAGGCCGCGGCGATCATGTCCCCCCGGCCTTGCGTAGCGCGAATGCTGAGGCCTTCGGCCCAAAGGCCGACGAAGACCAGCGGGATGGACATCACCACGACAAGCATGACCTGAATCGTCGCGCGCCTGAATATCCTGAAGTCCGGACGGTCCGAAAACGTGGCCACCGCCAACGCAAAGAGGAGCACGGGCAACCCGAAGAAGATTCCCAAGGCGACAAACGATAGAGGCGTGAACACGTCCCCGGACCAGCCGTACCAGGCGAACACGGCGGCGAGCAGGATGAGAGCGATCGCGCCAAATCGGAGATCACGAAGGAATGTCCGTCGAGGCGGGACGCGAGGGGAATCGGCAATCCCGGCCGGCACGGAAGCGGCGGCACCCGTCATCGCGAAGTCCCGAACTCTACCTCAGGAGTTTAACACCGCACAGGTCGGCGGCCACCTCCGGCTCGAGGCTCGGAGCTTCAGGAACGGGGGACGGGGATCTGGGAGCGGGAAGCGGACCCAACGCCGTTCACCGTCGCGCGGCCCGTCGCGCGAGGTCCGCCCGGCGCTCGGAGGCGTAGGCCGCGAGGTCGTCCATCTGCCGGCGGAAGTCGTGGGTCGAGCCGCCGAAGGGCGCCTTGAAGAAGCACCCCGTGTGGCGCATCGCTCCCTTCTCGCCCGACCGGTGCGCCAGCTCCGCGAGCCGCACGAGGTCGATCACGAGCGGCGCCGCCAGGGCGGAGTCGCATCCCTGCCAGACGAACTGGAGCGACATCCGCGCGCCGAGGAACCCCTCGAAGTGGATGAAGTCCCACGCCGTCTTCCAGTCGCCGAGCGAGGGGACGAAATCGATCCGCACCCGCGAGTGGGCCTGCGCGTCCCCCAGGATCTCCCTCAGCGCCGCGTCCTTGTCCTTCACCTTCGCGAGATTATTCGCCGGCGCGTCGAGCACCTGCCCGTCCCGATTCCCGAGCAGGTTGTGCCCCTCCCACGAGAGGACCCGCAGGCGCCGCGCGACGAACATCGGCGCGAGCACCGTCTTCAGGAGCGTCTCGCCCGTCTTGCCGTCGCGGCCCGTGTGCGGCACCCCGCGCCGCACGGCCAGCTCGTCGATCGACGCGAGGCTCGAGCCGACCGACGACGTGAAGTTCACGTACGGGAATCCCGCGTCGATCGCGGCGTAGGCATACAGTACGCTCGCCGGGAAGAGCTCGCGCCGGTCCTGGGCGATGAGCGCCGAAAGCGATTCGAGGTAGGAGAACTCGCGGGGGATCGGCGCCTCGGGCTCCGCCGAGGCGAGGTTGACCACGATCACGTCGTCGAGCCCGCGCCGCCCCTTGAACTCGCGCAGGTCGCGCTGGATCGAGGCGACGATTTCCGGAAGCGGGAGGCGGTCCCGGTCGGGCGGCAGGGGCGCGAGCTTCCGGATCGCCTCGCCGCAGTTGAGCGTGAGGCCCGGGCGGAGGTCGGCGCTCGCGGCGAGGAGCCCCGGGCGGGCCGCGTCGAGGATCTCGCGGGTCAGGACCCCGTTGACGCGGGCGTACTCTTCCGCCGCCGAGGCGAGGTCGCCCCCGCGCACTTCGTGTCCCCCGAGGACGAGCGCCTGCGGATCGATGAGCCCCGCGCCGTCGAAGTCGGGCGCCGAGGTCACCAGGCCGACGGGGCGGGCGAGCCCCGCCTTCATCGCCTCGAGGCCTGCGGCGACGAGCGCCGAGACCGAGCCCAGCGCGCCGACGATCCAGACCCCGACGCGGCGCTCTCCGGAACCGTTAGTGGACATATTTCATCACGGCGTTCAGGGTGTTCAGCACGTACGAGGTCACGAGCAGCGGGTCGGCCTCCCACCACCGCGGGTTCTCGTTGACCCACATCTTCTCTTCCTTCTGGATCCTGAGGAGCTGTTCGCCCAGCTCGTTGGCCCACTTGTGGACCTTGCCGTCGAAGGTGGTGAAGGTCTTCTCGCCGAGGGCGTCGAAGGCGCGCGCCATCATGAGGTAGTAATAGAAAAGCCCCATGAGGTGGGTCCGCTTGTCGTCGAACGAAAACCCCGGGTGCGCCTCGACCGAGTAGTTCTTGCGGACCCAGTCGATCGCCGCCTTCACGCGGGGGTCGTCCTTCGTCAGGCCCGCGTAGATGTACGTCTTGAGGCCGTCGTAGGTCATCGAGCCGTAGCTCTTGATGATCTCCTTGTCCGTGATCTTGACCGTCCCCGCCTTCATGTCTTCGGGATTCGCCGCGTAGAAAAGGCCGCCGTCGTCCCCGACGGAGAGGCCGCGCGCCTTGAGCCGCGCGATGAAGTCCGCGTCCGTGTTCGTCTCGCTGTTGTTCTGGCACTTCTGGACGTACTCGACCACGAGCTTCCAGAACGGATCGTCCTTCGGAAGGCCCGAGCGGGCGAGGCCATCGGCCGCGAATCCCGTCGTGGAGAGGTTCGGAATCATCGGCTTGTCGACGGGCTTGCCCTGGTCGATCTTCATCTCCTTGTCGCCGTAGCCGAGCGAGCCCTTGTCGGGCCCCTCCTTGAGCTGGTTCGCCTTGAGGTATCCGCGGGCGTTGCCGATGGCGTCCTTCTTGTCGGGCGCCGCGAGGCTCAGGGCCATCAGCGCGATCGAGGTCGTGTAGACCTTGAGGTAGGCGTTCCCCGGCCCCTCGCCGAAACTTCCGTCGGAATTCTGCTTCGAGACGAGGTAGCCGATCCCCTTCTGGACGGCGGGGAGGTACTTGGCGCGCAGGGCGCCGGGTGCGTCGGCCAGCGCGGCCACCATGAGGCCGGTGTAGGCGAGGCTCGGCTGGGCCTTGCCCGGTTCCCCCTGCTTCCAGGCTCCGCTCGCGTCCTGCTGGCTGACAAGCCAGTCCGCCGCCCGGCCGTAGGCGTCGGTGAGTCGCTTCGACAGGTCGTCCTGGGCGGGCCGGGCGAACATCCCGATCGCGGTCAGGGCGATGAGCATCGTCTTCATGGCGTCACCTCGTAGCGTTCATAGTAGCGGCGGACGACGTCATGATACCGCCGGTCGATGGGTTTCGACGCGAGCCTCCGTTCGATCTCCTCCCGGACCGCGACCGGAAGGGACGCGCCCGGGGGAATGAGAGAGACGGTGCGGGCCTCGGGCCGTCCCCCGACCGCCGCGAGATCGCCCCGCGCCCGGGCCGCCGCGATCCTCGCCTCGATGTCCTCGGGGGCCGGGTCGGGCACCTCGATGTGGCGCCGCGCCAGCTCCGAGGAGGCTCCGGCACCCGCCGCCTCGAGGCTCTCGGCCAGGGCGCGAAGCGTCTCCAGATTGCCGGAGGCCGCGCCCTTGGCTAGGTTGATCCGGATTTCCACGGCGAGTTTCTTCGCCGCCGCCGCTCCTTCGGCCATCCTCCGCAGGTCGTCGGACTTCAAGTCCTCGAGGACCTTGGCGACTTTTGCCGCGAGCGCCGGATCGGCAACCGCCATCCGCTCGAGGCGGTCGATTTCCCGATCGACCGCCGCGCGCAGGGCGGGATCGGCCGTCGGGACGGACCGACCGGGGTCGGGCGCGAGGGCGATGAGCGCGATGAGGGCGAGCGCCGGCAGGAGGAAGCCCGCCTCGGGCGGCCACCGGAAGCGGCCCACCTCGCGGGGCCGGGATTTTTCCAGGGCGCGGGCCGCGTCCGCCGCCACGGCGGCGCCGAGGGGACCCGAAGGGACTTCGAGGGCGGTGGCGACCCGCTCCTCGAGCCCGAGGGCGCGATCGATCGACGCCGCGGCGTGGCGCAGGTCGAGCCTGCGGGCCACCGCGAGGGACGCCGCGAGCGCGGGAAGCGCGGCCGCGATCCAGAGGGGCGCGCGCGGCCAGCCGAAAAGCTTCGCCGCCGCCAGTCCGCCCCCCGCGAGGAGCGCGCCGTACAGGGACCAGCGGACGGCCGCGCCGAGACCGGCGGACCGCCGCATCCGCGCGCGGACGACGCGCACTTCCGCCTCGATCGGGCTCACTTCTCCAGCTCCTTCTCGGCGGCGGCGATCTCCTGCCGCCCGCGCTCGTCCGGTCCGCGGAGGATGACCCGGACCTGCGTGCCCACCTTGGGAAGCACCATGTAGTTCGCGACGTACAGGGTGTCGTCGACGGCGTCCTCGATGGGATTGTCCAGGAGGGTCGTCGAATCCCGGTAAGTAGTCAGGAGCGAACGCGTCCCGGTGGCCGCCAGCACGCGGAAGGACCTGCCCGAGGGCGCCCCGGGGTCGGGCAGGGAAAGGAGCGCCCCGACGTAGGTCCAGCCGACGCGCGGCATGGGCTTCTGTCGATGGATGTTGACGACGCAGTCCTCCGCGCGGTGCGTGATCGTCCGGCCCCCCTCGTCCTCCCACTGGAGGAGCACGACGACGCGGGAGCCCTGGTTCAGCGACGGATCGTTGAGCCGCGCGGGAACCGGCCCGCGCTTGAGGCCGCTCAGCTGGAGGGCGAGGTCGAGCCCCTGGATGTCGGCCTCGAGCCGGAGGACGCTCTCGTACTCCTTCCCCCCTTCGCCGCAGCCGAGAAGCTCGATGAGCCCGTGCGTGAGCAGGATCCGGCCGTCGACGACGGCGCCCGACTGGGCGACCTTGCCCGCGGAGTCGCGCAGCTCGTACTGGTATCCCCCCTTGAACGGAAGGAAGCCCCGCTTGGCGATCTCCTTTTCGTCGGCCGCGCCCGGCCAGACGGGCTCCCCTTCGAGGGGCTTGACGACATATTCATTCTTGGCGGGATAGAGGTCCTCGCGCGTCGGGGGCGGTTGGCCCGGACCGGGGTCCTGAGGCGTCGGAGAGGGCGCCGCGGGCGCGGGATCGGCCGGCTTGGGAGCCTCCGCCACAGCCTTTGGCCCTTCCGTGATCGCCGACGGAGGAGGCGTCGAGGCCGGGGTGGAGGGAGGCTTCGGCGAATCGCAGGCGGCGATCGCCATGAGAACCCCGGCCACGATCCAGATCCGACTCATCGGGTGCGATCCTAGAAAATCCCGCGAATCATAGCGCAAACTACCGGCCAGACCCGTGTCGCGCGACATCTTTAATTACCTAAACCACAGTAGGTTAGACGCTGATGGATACGCCTTGGACGAGGAATCCTTCAATTGTATGGAGAATACTCAGAGGAAGGGTTACAGCGCCGCCAGCCGCTTCCGGATGAACTCCGCGCGCACGACGTCGCGGTCGACCGCCTCGAGGACCTTTCCCTGGATCTTCTGCAGGTGGCTCGGCTGGGTGAAAATGAACAGGTCGTTCAGGATCGTCATCGGGACTTGCGGGATGATGCCGAGGTAGACCCCGAGCCGCAGGTAGGAAAGCTGCTCGATGGTCTCCTCCGAGCTGATGACCCGCGCGTGCTTGAGCAGGCCGTACGCCCGCCAGACCCGGTCCTCCACCTTGCGGGGCTCGTCGTCGGCCAGCTTGTGTCTCCATACCCGTTCGAACTCGATCACCTTGGGGATCACGTTCTTGAGTTCCACGATGATGTCGCGTTCCGACTTGCCGAGCGTGACCTGGTTCGAGATCTGGAAGAGATCCCCGATGGGCGAGGTCCCTTCGCCGTACAGGCCGCGCACGGTGTAGTTGAGGCGCGCCAGCGTGCCGAGAACTTTTTCAATCTGCTTGGTGAGGACGGCGGCGGGCAGGTGGAGCATCACGGAGATCCGCAGCCCGGTGCCGACGTTGGTCGGGCAGCACGTGAGGTAGCCGAACCGTGAATGGTACGCGTATGTGAGGTGCTGCTCGAGGTCCGTGTCGATCCGGTCGATCTGCTCGTAGCTCTGCTCGAGCTGGAGGCCCGACCGGAGGACCTGGAGGCGGAGGTGGTCCTCCTCGTTGACCATGATGCTGACGGTCTCGTCGGGCGAGATCGCGACGCCCCGCTCGCCCTCGCCGTTCGCGTGCTCGCGGCTGACGAGGTGGCGCTCGAAGAGGAGCTGGCGGTCGATCGTGGCCATCTTCGCGAAGGGGAAGTACTGGACGCGGCGGGCGCCCAGGGCTTCCTCGAGGCGCCGGCGGACGAAAGTCTGGATCTCGCCGCGCACCTCGGGGGTGGCCATCGTCATGAAGGGGAAGCGGCTCAGGTTGCGCGCGAGGCGGATGCGGCTGGAGATGACGACGTCGCTGTCGGGGCCCGTCCCCTTCAGCCACTCGCCCGACTGTTGAATCAAGTCGTCGATAGTCATGGGGATTGGGAGCTTCCGGCCGCCGGCTTCCCGCTTCCGGTATTTCGGCGGAAGCCGGGAGCTGGAAGCGGGCAGCTGCTCACGACTTCCCCTTGTTCAGCTCGGTCTCGAGGGTCCGGATGCGATCCCGGAGCTCGGCGGCTTTCTCGAAGTCCTCGGTCTTCACGACGCCGTCGAGCTCCCGCTTGAGCCGGACGAGCTCGGTCTCCTTGCGGATGACGCTCTCGACCGTGTGCGGGGTCTTGCCCGCGTGCTGGGTGGAGCCGTGGACCTTCTCGAGGAGCGGGAGGAGCCCCGCCTTGAAGATTTCGTAGTCATTGGGGCATCCCAGGCGCGCCTTCTCCTTGAACTGCGTGTAGGAGATGCCGCACTCGGGGCAGCGCGGGGCGGCGGCTTCGGCGGCCTTGCCGGCCCCCTTGGGGGGCTCGATGAGGTTGGCGAGAATGTCGGTGATGGAAAAGGTGAACTTCCCGCCGGCGGCCCGCGCGCACTCCTCGCAGAGGTGCGCCTCTTTCTTGACGCCGTTCACGACCTCGGTCACGTGGACCGTGGCGTGGTTCTTCGAGCACTTCCCGCAGATCATCGGATTATTATAGCTTGCGCCGGGTCTTTATCGCCCGTTTCGGGGCTTCCGGGGCCGGCGCTCCACCATTACCTTCGACGATCTGCTTCTCCCACTTGATCAATTCGGTGATCTTCGCGAGGGTCCCCCCGGAGCGGATCTCGCCGCGCAGGCGGTTTTCCTTCTCGAGAACGTCCATGGCGCGGTTGGCGATCTCGACCGCGCGGGCCTTCGGGACCCGCACGACGCCGCTTTCGTCGCCGACGATCCAGTCGCCGGGCGCGATCGTGACACCGCCGATCCGGATCGGCACGTTGATCTCGCCGAAGCCCTTGGGTTCGCCCGCGGTCGGAGTGACGACCCGCGCGAAGGCGGGGAAACCGAGGGCGCGGATCGAGTCGATGTCGCGGATCGCGCCGTCGATGACGACGCCCGCGATTTTCCTCGAGAGGCACGACTCGCTCGCCAGCTCGCCCCAGACGGCGGGGCCGCGTCCGCCCGCGTCGATCACGATGACCTCCCCGGGTTTCGCGACGTCGATCGCCTCGACGGGCTTGGCCCAGTCGCCGGCGATGGTGCGGACCGTGACGCAGGGGCCCGCCATTTTGAGCTTGGGCACCTGCGGGGTCATGTCGGGGAGGTCGCCGGACCGGTGCATCGCGTCGGAGATGTTGGGCGTCGAGACCGCCTCGAAGATCTTGCGGATCTCCGCTTCGCTCCCGCCGCGCTTGTAGAGCTCCGTCGCGATGGCGACGCCGCTCCGCATCGCCTTCAGGATCGTGCGGGTCGCCTTCTCGGCGTCCGCGCTCTTGGTGATCGCGCCGCCGACGATGACGATGTCCGCGCCGGCCTGGACGACGTCCGCGGCGGTCTCGCTGTTGATCCCTCCAGCGACGGCGATGGGGATCGTGACGTGGGGGCGAAGGAGGCGCAATTCAGCGGCGGGATCGCCTCCGCGCATCTGGTCGTCGATCGGGAGGTGGAGACCGACGTGGTGGGCGCCCCACTCGTCGCACTTTTTCGCGAGCTCGCTCTGCGCCTCGCCGTGGACGCCGAGAAGATCGACCGCCACGTCGATGCCGTAATTTTTCCCCGCCTCGATGCACTCGAGGATCGTGGAGTCGGAGCCGGTGCTGCAGACGGTGGCGCAATTGGCGCCGGCCTTGGCGGCCGCCTCGAACTCCGCGCGGCCGGCGTCGAGCGTCTTGAGATCGGCGATGAGGTAGGCCTTGGGAAATTCACGCCGGAGGGCGCGGATGGCGGCGAGGCCCTCGCTTTTCACGAGCGGGGTGCCCGCTTCGATCCACTGCGCGCCGCCCTTGACCGCCTCGCGGGCGGCCTTCAGGGCGCGCGAGAGCTCGAGGAAATCGAGCGCCAGCTGGAGAATCGGTTCCAT
>DASXTT010000134.1:0-5775 GCA_036505255.1 Planctomycetota bacterium
GATCCGGCGGCCTCGTACCCCAAGTTCCGCCTCTTCGTCGCGGGCCACGTGCATAATTACGAGCGATTCCTGATCGGCGGCCGGCCTTTCGTCGTTTCCGGCGGCGGAGGCGCCCCCCGGACGCCGGTGCTCACCTCGAAATTCCGCACCGACCCCGTTTACATGGGACCCGAATTCCGCCCCTTCCACTACCTCCTGGTCACGGTCGGGGAGGCGAAGGCGAACGTCGAGGTGATGATGCTCCAGCCCGACGATTCGTGGAAGAGCGGGGACCGGTTCGAGTTCACGTGGTGAATCCGAAGCGGGCCATCGCCCTCCAGGAGCGCCTGCGAGGGCGGGTCGAGCGTCGGGACCGGATCGGCCGCGTCCGGCGCATCGCGGGGATCGACGTCAGCATTCAAAACGGCCGCGCCCGCGCCGCGGTGGTGGTCATGAATCCCGCGCTCGAAGTTCTCGAGACGCGCACCGCGGAGGTCCGCGCGACCTTCCCCTACATTCCGGGACTGCTCGCGTTCCGCGAACTGCCGGCCATCACCCGCGCCTTCCACGCGCTCGAGAGAAAGCCCGAACTCGTCGTGGTCGACGGGCACGGCTTCGCGCACCCCCGCCGCTTCGGGATCGCCTGCCACGTGGGCGTGAAATTCGACGTGGCGTCGATCGGCTGCGGCAAGTCCCTCTTCGTCGGGGAGCACGCGGCGCCCGCGGAGCCGCGGGGCTCGTGGGAGGAGCTCCGCCATCGGGGGGAGAGGATTGGAGCCGCGCTCCGGACGCGGGACGGCGTCAAGCCCGTGTACGTCTCAACCGGGCACCGCGTGTCGCTGGCGACGGCGATCCGCTGGATCCTCCGCCTCACCCCACGCTTCCGCCTTCCCGAACCCATCCGCGCCGCGGACGCGCTCGCCGGGAGGAGCTCCTGACATGTTCGCCGCGTGGGGCCTCCGTCGTCGGTTCGCCCGAGCCTTGGAGCTGGAGCGGACCGGCCGGCATGCCGAGGCGCGCGACGCCTTCCGGGCCGTCGCGGAGAAGGCCTCCGGTCGGCTTCGGGCCGACGCGCTCTCCCGGGCCGGGGCGTGCGCGACGTGGCTCGGCGAATTCGCGGCGGCGCGGAAGCTCTTCGAGGCCGCCAAGGAGGCGGATCCCGACAACGCCGACCACTGGCTCAACTACGCCAACGCGTGCCACCGGCTCGGGGACGGCCTCGGCGCCGACGAGGCGTACGTCGAGGCGTTGAAGCGGGCGCCGGGCCGGCCCGACATCCTCTACTACCAGTCCGTCTACTACGCGGACAAGCTCACGCGAGGGGGCTTCGAGGGCGCGCGCCGCGCCTTCCGATCACTCGTGGATTCGCTCGAAAGGCCCGGCGGACCGCAGGGCATGGCCGCGCTCTCCTTCCCGTTCGAGCTCCCCCTCGCCTTCATCCGCAACCTGGCCCTGGAGAAGCAGCTGGTCGAGGACGGCCTCACGGCGTTGACGGAATTCGTGGACCGGCCGTCGACTCACGAGGCCACCTTCTGGGTCCGTCCCTCGGCGCTGAACCACCGGGGGCTCCTGCTGGCGAACGCCGGCCGGTACGACGAGGCGGTGCGGGATTACGCGGCTTCGCTCGAACTCCGGCCGTCGGACGACGTGACCTTCAACCTCGCGATGACGGAGATCCGGCGCCACCGGTGGGACGAGGCGCGCCGCGCGCTCACCGCTTATTCGCGCCGCCATCCGACGTCCGCGGTGACCACCTACGGGCTCGCCCTGCTCGCCGAGACCCGAGGAGAAGCGAAGGAGGCGGCGAGACTGTACGCCTTCTTCCTCGATCGCCACGCCAAGGCCCCCACTCCGATCGCCGATCTCCTCACCCTGGACGTGGCGCGCTCGTGGGTCTCGAGGGCCCGGCAATTCCTGGAGGCCATGAGCCGGCCCGTCGAGGGGGGTTATTTCGAAGTGCCGCCCGAGGGAACGAAAGGCGACATCTCGGATCGCCCGCGGGGGAGTTGAGGGATCAGCCAAGAAGGCCGGGAATCAGTTTCAGGTCGGCATTTCCCCCACTGATGACCGCAACCGCGGGACCCTTTGGCAACTTGACTCTATCCGAAAGGATCGCGGCCACGGTGGCGGCGCCCGACGGCTCGACGACGAGCTTTTCCTTCAGGATGAGGTGGCGCGTCGCGGAGAGGATTTCCTCGTCCGTGACGAGGACCACCTCATCCACGTACCGCCGCACGTGCTCGAAGGTGAGTTCCCCCGCGCGCACCGGCTTGAGGCCGTCCGCCACGGTGTCCGTCCCCGGCAGGGTCACGAGCTCGCCTTTCTTCAGCGACTCCGACATCTTCGGGGCGCCCGCGGGCTCCACTCCGAAAATCTTCACCCTGGGGTTGGCCGATTTCACCGCCGTCGCCACGCCGCTCGTGAGTCCGCCCCCGCCGATCGGCACGACGACGGACTTGACCCCGCGAAGCTGGTCGAGGATTTCCAGCCCGATCGTGCCCTGGCCCGCGATGATGAACGGATCGTCGAAGGGCTTGACCACGGTCCTGCCGCGCTCGGCGGCGACGGCCTCCGCGCGCGCCTTGATCTCCTCGCTCGACCGCCCGCCGAAGATCACCTCGGCGCCGTAGGATTTCGTCCCTTCGACCTTGTGGGCCATCGACTGGTCGAGCATGACGATGGTCGCGGGGATGCCGAATATCTGGGCGGCGAGCGCCACGCCCTGCGCGTGATTGCCGCTGGAATAGGCGACCACGCCGCGCTTGCGCACGGCCGGAGCGAGCGACGCGATCTTGTTGTACGCCCCGCGCAGCTTGAAGGAACCCGAGCGCTGGAGGTTCTCGCACTTGAGCCAGGTGTCGGCGCGCCCGTATTTGAGCGGCAGGAGCGGCGTGACGAGCGCCACGCCCTTGAGGCGCTTCCGCGCCCGGCGGATGTCGGCCGCGGAAATCATGGAAATGGAGTATATACCCGGCGGGAATCACGCGCGAATCCCGAGGGTTCCTCAAGTGATGATCGCCCTGGTCCTGCTGCTGGCCGCCGCGTCCCCGCAGGACTCCGACCGCCTGCGGAAGTTCGAGCGGTCGGTCGCGAGCGACAGGGACGATCACAAGAATTCGGGGGACGACCGCAAGAAGGACCGGCAGGAGCCGTCGCCGTGCCCGGACACCGGCCGAGGGTGGACGCCCTCCTGCGAGCGGACGTCTTCGGTCTCGGAGCACTCGCCCGCCGAGTTTTTCTTCTACCCTTTCTACGATCACGGGCGGCGGTTTGAGCGGTATCCCTTTGCCCAGGAGGAACCGTACTTTTCCGACGGCGACCACTCGGAAAAAACCATGGCGGTCCACTTCGCCTCGACCGCGGGTTGGATCGAGCGCGGGCTATGGTCCGTCGGAGCGGAGGCGGTCCTGAGCTGGTCCTCGGGGTGCGACGTGCGGTTCGACGTCCTCCAATTCATGGAGGAGGTGGAGGGCGGCACCGACCGGCTGACGCTGACGCAGGCGCAGCTCAACTTCGCGGTGACCCCGGACCTCAGCCCCCTCAACTTTACGATCGGGTTCGGCGTGGGTTCCCTGGAGGGCGAGATCGTGTCGGAGACCGGCGTCACGCTCCAAGCGAATCTCGAATGGCATATCCTCCAACCGGTGAGCCTGCGCTTGTATGGAGGAATCATCGGCTTCGAGGACGCCTCGGTCACCGACCTGCGCGCGGAGCTGGGGATTCACTTCCACCGCTTCGCGGTGACGGCGGGCGTGCGGTCGCTGATCAGTTCGGGGGGAGAGGATCTGACCGGGCCGACGCTGGGGTTGGCGATATTCTTCTGACGCCGGCCGCCATCAATGGAGATCGCGAAGGAAGAGCAGGATCGCGGTCGCGATGGGCCCCAGCAGGAGCGACAGGAGGAACCAGAGCAGTCCGCTGCGGCCCTTGGATTGCGCCAGGCCCGCGTTGATCAGGGCGAGCGTGCCCCACCCCGCATACCATTCGCCGTGCATGGGCATGTCCTTATGACGGCCGGGCGCGCCGGGCGTTACGTGGATCCCACCGGAAATCCGGGGATCAGGTCGCGAGTTTCTTGTACCGGATGCGATGGGGCTGGTCGGCCGCCCGACCCAGCTCCTGCCGCCGCTTCTCGGAGTAGGCCTGGTAATTCCCCTCGAACCAGCGCACCTTCCCCTCCCCTTCGAACGCGAGGATGTGGGTCGCAATGCGGTCGAGGAACCACCGGTCGTGGCTGATGACGACCTCGCACCCGTTGAAGGCGAGAAGCGCCTCCTCCAGGACCCGAAGCGTGTCGACGTCGAGGTCGTTCGTGGGCTCGTCGAGCAGGAGCAGGTTGCCCCCGCGCCGGTGGACTTTCGCGAGGAGCACGCGGTTCCGCTCGCCGCCCGAAAGCGTGCCCACTTTCTTCTGCTGGTCGGGGCCGCGGAACCCGAAACGGCTCACGTAGGCGCGCCCGTTGATGCGCCGCGTGCCGAACGGGATCTCTTCTTCGCCCCCCGTGATCTCCTCGAACGCCGTGCGGTCGGGCGAGAGCGTCTCGCGCGTCTGGTCCACGTAGGCGAGCGAGACCGAGGGTCCGAGTTCGAGCGTCCCGGCGTCCGGTTTCTCCGTCCCGAGGATCATCCGGAAGAGCGTCGTCTTTCCCGCGCCGTTGGGGCCGATGACGCCGACGATGCCTCCCGGGGGCAGCGAGAGGTCGAGGCCGTCGATGAGAAGGTTGTCGCCGAAGGCCTTCCGCAGGCCGGCGATCTCGAGGACCTTGGTCCCGAGCTTGGGCCCCGGCGGGATCTGGAGCTCGATCGAATCCTCGCGCAGCTCCATCGCCTCCTCGGCGAGGCGGTCGTACGCCGTGATGCGCGCCTTGGGCTTGGCGACCCGGGCGCGCGGCGACATGCGGATCCACTCGAGCTCGCGCGCGAGGGTTTTCTGGCGCGCCTCCCGCGCTTTTCCCTCGAGCTCCATCCGGCGCTGTTTCTGCTCCAGCCAGGAGGAGTAGTTGCCCTGCCAGGGGATGCCGCGTCCCCGGTCGAGCTCCAGGATCCAGCCCGCCACGTTGTCGAGGAAGAACCGGTCGTGCGTCACGGCGATGACGGTGCCGGGGAATTCCTGCAGGAACCGTTCCAGCCAGGCGACCGAGGCCGCGTCGAGGTGATTCGTCGGCTCGTCGAGGAGAAGGAGGTCGCAGTCCGAGAGGATCGTCCGGCAGAGCGCCACGCGGCGCCGCTCGCCGCCCGAGAGGTCGGCGATCTTCATCTCCCAGGCCGGGAGCTCCATGGCATCCGCGGCGATGTCGAGGTGGCGGCCGATCTCCCATCCCTGGGAGGCGTCGATCTTCTCCTGGAGGGCCGACATGCGGTCGAGCGCCTCCTGCATCGCGTCGCCCTCGAGCGCGCCGAGCGACTCGCTCAGCTCCTCGTATTTCTTCACCTCCCCGAGCCGGTCCGCGACGCCCTCCTCCACGATTTCGCGCACGGTCTTCGTCGCGTCGAGTCGGGGCTCCTGGGCGACGTAGCCGATCTTCGCGCCGGGATGGTGGTGGAGGCGGCCGTCATAGTCGCGGTCGGCGCCCGCCATGATGCGGAGGAGCGTGGACTTGCCCGCGCCGTTGGCGCCGAGCACGCCGATCTTGGCGCCGTTGTAGAACGAGAGCGAGATGTCTTCGAGAACGACCTTGCGATCATGGACCTTCTTCAGGCCCTCGATCTGCATGATGAAGTGAGCCACGGGGCGGGCAGTGTAGCAGATCGCGGGACCGGTCACGCCCGCCGATTCCGAGCCCGGCTCCGGGCGGCC
>DASXTT010000135.1:0-2883 GCA_036505255.1 Planctomycetota bacterium
GTGGTTGTGGAGGCAGAGAACGAAGTTGACTGGCATTGTGGATATCTGTCAGCGATCAGCGGTCAGCACTCAGCAGGAAGCTTCCGGCTGAATGCTGAACGCCGAATGCTGAGTGCTGGATGATACCGTCAACGAAGTGCCTTGAATACCTCGAGGTATTTCTTGGCGCTCGGGCCCCAGGAGAAGTCCTGTTTCATCGCGGTCTGGATCAGTCGTCCCCAGGCGGCCCGGTCGCGCCAGGACTTCAGGGCGCGATCCACGGCCCCGGCCAGGGCTTCGGGGGCGTACTCGACGAAGACGAACCCCGTCGCGACTCCCTTCTTCGCGTTCGCCGGGGTGGCGTCGACGATCGTGTCGGCCAGCCCGCCCGTCCGCCGGACGACGGGGATGGTGCCGTAGCGGAGACTGTAGATCTGATTCAGCCCGCACGGCTCGAATTTCGAGGGCATGAGGAGGGCGTCGGCGCCCCCTTCGATGAGGTGGGCCATCGGCTCGTCGAAGCCGAGCCGCAGGGCGACCTTCGCCGGATGGGCCGCCGCGAGACGGGTCAGCATGTCCTCGTAGCGCGGGTCGCCCGTCCCGAGAATCGCGATCTGGAGGTCGAGCCCCACGAGCCGTTCCGCCGCCGCGCAGAGGAGGTCGATCCCCTTCTGCTCGACGAGGCGGCCGATGAAGCCGACGAGGAGCGCCTCGCGCCGCTCGGGGAGTCCGAACGCGCGCTGGAGTTCCCGCTTGCAGGTTTCCTTGCCCCGAAGGTCGGCCGCGGAATAGGTCGCCGGCAGGTGGCCGTCCTTCTCCGGGCTCCACTCGCGGTAGTCGACGCCGTTGAGGATGCCGGTGAGCCGTTCCGCGCGGTCGCGAAGGAGCCCGTCGAAGCCGCATCCCAGCGCGGGGGTCTGGATTTCCTTCGCGTAGGTCGGGCTCACGGTGGTGAGCGCGTCGGCGAAGACGATCCCGCCCTTGAGATAGCTCACCTTCCCGTAGTACTCGAGCTGCTTCCAGTTGAAGAGGTCGCGGTCGAGGCCCGCCTCCTCCATGGCCTCGGCCGGGAAGAGGCCCTGGTACGAGAGGTTGTGGATCGTCAGGACCGATTTGGTCTTCGGGAAGGCGAGGGAGGCCGCGGTTTTCAGGTAGACCGGGGCGAGCGCCCCCTGCCAGTCGTGGACGTGGACGATGTCGGGGAGGATCCCCAGGGCCTTGAGGAGCTCAAGAGCGGCGCGCGCGAAGAAGGCGAAGCGCGCGGCGTTGTCCGGGTAGTCCGCCTCGGGCTCGCCGTAGAGATACTCGCGGTCGAAGGAGTCGGGATGATCGATGAAGTACGCCGCGACCGACGTGCCCGGCAGCAAGGCCCGCGCGACGCGCGCCTCGATCACGGTCTTGCCCATCGGGACCTTGAGGCGCAGGGGAAGCCGCTCGAGGTCGAATGCCGCGACGGAGCGGTGGAGCGGGGAAACGACGAGCACTTCGTGTCCGAGCGCGGCCAGGTGCGCGGGGAGCGCCCCCACGACGTCGCCCAGCCCGCCCGTCTTCGAAAAGGGCGCGACCTCGGACGCGATCTCCGCTATTCTCACGTGGCCATTCTAACATCGGGAGAGGACGCCGCCGTGGGGATCCGCGACCGGATCGAGATCGCGGAAGGCGACATCACCGGGCAGGAGACCGACGCCATCGTCAACGCCGCCAACACGACGCTCCTGGGGGGCGGCGGCGTGGACGGGGCGATCCATCGCGCGGCCGGTCCCGAGCTTCTCGAAGAATGCGCCCGGTACGCCGGGTGCCCCACCGGCGAGGCGCGGGTCACGAAGGGTTACCGGCTTCGGGCGAAGTGGATCATCCACGCGGTCGGCCCGATCTGGCGAGGCGGGGACGACCGCGAGGATGAGCTCCTCGCCTCGTGCTACCGGAACTCCTTCCGGATCGCGGCCGACCTGGGGCTCTCGTCGATCGCCTTCCCCGCGATCAGCACGGGCGCCTACGGGTTCCCCAAGCTCCGCGCCGCCAGGATCGCGCTCACGGAGACGGCGCGGTTTCTCAAGGGCGATCCCGTACTCCTGATCGTCCGGTTCGTCTGCTTCGGCCCGGAGGATACGGACACGTACCGGCGGGCCCTGCGGGAGCTCTTCGGGACGGACTGATGGCCGGAAATATGCCATTATTGGCATATAGCGACCGCCTCGGATCCGAAAGTCCCGGGGCGGCCCGTCTTCGGAAAGGGCGCGACTCCGGACGAGTTCCCGGCTGACTTCATGTCGCCGATCCAGGATCGAGGAAGGCGCATGGTGTTCTTCCGCTGGGTCCAGTACGAGTTTGTCACCGGCGACATCACGCAAGTGGCCCTCGATTGCATCGTGAACGCCGCCGACACCACCCTCCTCGGGGGCGGCGGCGTGGACGGGGCGATCCATCGCGCGGCGTGGATTGCGATCAGCGAGACCAGTGCTTTTTTCGACCGAGTCCGACCGATCAAACTCGTCCGGTTCGTGTGCTTCAGTCCGCAGGACGAAGAAATCTACCGCAAGACTTGGCAGGAACTCATCAAGCGGGCCTGAGTCGAGCCGCGGCCGTCTCGGGCGCGACCGTGTTGATGAAGAAACCGGTCGCCCACTCGAAACCGGCTACACCCGCGACGCGCGGAATGATCTCCAGACGCCAGTGGTAAGAGTCGGACGGCGGAGCGTTGAGCGGCCCGCTGCAGATGAGGCAGTTGTAGGCGGGCCCGTCGAGCGCCCGCTCGATCCGGATCAGCGTCGTCCGGAGCGCCTCCGCGAGCTCGCCGATCCCCGCGTCATCCGTCGCCTCAAAATGTGAGGCGTGCCCCTTCGGCAGGATGTGGGTCTCGAAGGGCGCCTTCGAGGCCCACGGCGCAAGGACGATAAGGCGCGA
>DASXTT010000136.1:0-7301 GCA_036505255.1 Planctomycetota bacterium
GGGCGCGGTGAACGAGTTCTTTCTCGGGATCCGAAGCCCGGTCTGCGTGCAGGTCCCGGCGCTCGTCTGGCATGGCTTCAAGTGCGTGAGCGTCGAGGAGGCGATCATCATCAACGTCGCGACCGAGCCCTACAATCACGCGGGTCCGGACGAGTTCCGCCGCCCGTGGAACGATCCAGGAATTCCGTACGATTGGGAACGCAAGAACGGATAGGCAGCGGCCGGCTGCCTGCGGCCGGCTCCCGTCATCAAGCTCCTGGTACCAAGCCTGGGAAGTACTGGAAGGATCACTTTCCTTGGCCACGTGGCAGGTATTCAGCCGGAAGCCGGTGGCAGGCAGCAGGCGGCGGGGATTACTTCCCCTCGAGCAGGTCTTTCCTCACCTTGTCGAGGAACCTCCTGATCGGCGTGCGGACAATCCGGGCCGTAATTTCCCCCGACCGGCGCTCGATCACCTCTTTGCCCTCCTTCATCGAGGGATCGTAGAAGATGAGCGTCGGGAAGGAAGTCACCTTGAAGCGCTTCGCGAGCGGCGACTCCAGGTCGTCCTTCTGGACGAAAACCATGCGGCCGTGGTCCTTCGCCACCCACGCATGCTCGAGGGCCTTCTCCGCCTTCTGCGAGGCCTCCTTGCCGTCGAGGAAAGCGTAGACGATCAGCTTCCTCTTGAAGGGGTCGGTGACGGGTTCGGGCTCCCCCGCGAACCAGGGCACCGGCTTTGACCGGTACTTCGCTTTCGCCTCGTCCAGGGCCGCCAGCATCGCCTTCTCGCCGCCCGACTGGACGTTCCAGACTCCGATGATCGCGCCGTCCGGATCGACGAAGATGAGGTTGGCGCCGTTGGAGGGCGCATCGACCCGTTTCGCCGTCGGGACGTCCCCGGCGTTCACCCAGAAAAACTCGCCGTAACGCGCGACAACCGCCTTGGAGGCGAGGGCCTCGTTCGCGGCGTCCGAGTTGTCGACGTCGCGCGCGCCGTTGGCGCCGACGGTCGCGTACACCGCGACGAGCCTGTCCGACGAGGCCGCCGCCACGCGGGCGTCGTCGAACTTCATCCAGGGGGGGCCGAGGGGCGCCACGAGCGCGATCGCGGCCAGGGCCGAAATCAGGCGCGTCATGTTATTCATGTAACGTCGCGGATCGCGATCCTGTTGGGGGAATCCGGACCCGGCGGAAAAAGAAAAACCCCGCGGCGGTCGTCCCCCCGCGGGGCTTGGGTGATTCTGGAACCGCTACTTCCCTTCGGCCGCCTTCTTCATCTTCGCGAAGCACCGCTTCTGGATGGCGCGGAGCGCGGAGGTCGTCGACTTCCCGGCCTTCCGCTCCAGGACCTGCTTCTCGGGTTTAAGCGACGGATCGACGAAGACGAGGGTGGGAAGCGCGCTCACCTGGAACCGCTTCGCCAGCTCGCCCTCCCGGCCCATGACCTTGACGAAGAGCATGCGGTCATGGTCCTTGGCGATCCACCGGTCCTCGAGGGCCTTCAGCGTCCTGGCCGAATCCTCCTCCTCGTCCACGAAGGCGTAGAGGACGAGCTTCCCCTTCGCGGCCTCCGCGTCGGGCTCGCCGTCGAACCAGACGATCTCCTTTGGAAGGAACTTCTTGTTGGCCTCGTCGAGCGCGGTCGTGATCGCCTCCTCGCCGCCCTTCAGGACGTTCCAGGTGCCGAGGATGTCCATGTCGGGGTCGAAAACGATGAGGCTTCCGCTGGCGGGGGAGTTGACTTCGCGGGCGGTTTTGAGGTCGGAGGCTTTCACCCAGACGAATTCGTTGTACCGCGCGGCCACCGTGTCGGAGCTGATCGCCCGATCAGACTCTACGGTGCCCCCTCAGCAGCCTTCGGCCTTGTAGTTCACCGTCGCGTACACGACGATCGGCTTGGCCAGCGCCGAGGCGGCCGCTTTCGCCTGGTCCAGCTTCATCCACGGAGGGCCGCCGAAG
The DNA here is from genome assembly GCA_036505255.1 of Planctomycetota bacterium. Lineage (GTDB taxonomy): Bacteria > Planctomycetota > MHYJ01 > MHYJ01 > JACPRB01 > DASRJF01. The sequence continues at coordinate 1,942 of DASXTT010000136.1, forward strand.
CCCATCGCCAGGCTCCCGCACGCGAGAGCCAGAACGGCCGCACACGAGATGCTGCGCTTCATGGTTCCTCCCTCAAATCCCGACGCGGACGATGTTCAATATATGTATACGCGCCCATAAGCCCGAGTAAAGAACAATTCGCAACAGTTTTCTTCGAAATTCAGTCCGCCCACCTGCGCCTCGATTATCGGCCCCGGGGAACCTTCACATGCAGGGATCGTGCTCGTGCGGCTCGACGTGCACCACGACGTCCCGAAGGCCGGGATAGGCCTCCTTGAGGCGCCGCTCGACGAGGTGGCCGATTTCGTGGGCCTTGGTCAGGGAGAGCTCCGGGGGAAGATGGATCCGCAGGTCGGCGAAAATGGCGTCCCGGGTGCCCCGCGTGCGGACCTCGTGGCAATCGATCATCCCATCCACCGATCGGGCCACCTTCTGCACCTCGACGGGATCGAGGACGGCCCGGTCGGCGAGCACCGCGGCGCCGGAGAGCGCCACCCGGACGGCCGCCCAGGCGATGAGGGCCGCGATCGCGATCGCCACGACCATGTCGACCCACGGGATCCCGGCCCGGGCGAACAGGAGCGAGGCGATGACCCCCGCCGTCGCGAATATGTCCGAGCGAGTGTGGGCGGAATCGGCCAGGAGCACCTCGCTCTGGAGTTCCCTCCCCCGCCGCCGCTCGTAGACCGCCACCCCGATGTTGACGGCCATCGTCGCGGCCATCACGGCGTACGACGGCCAGTGCGCCTCGATCTCGCGTCCCTGGTGCAGCCGCGCCCATGCCTCGGTGAGGATGTTCCACGACGCCCCGGCGAGGAGGACGCCGATGCCGAGCGCCCCGAGGACCTCGAATTTCCGGTGGCCATACGGATGGTCGGAGTCGGGCTCGGCCGCGGCGATGGTGATGGCGATCAGCCCCACCACGTTGCTCGCGCCGTCGAGGAGCGAATGGAACGCGTCCGCCGAGACGCTCAACGAATGGGAGAACCAGCCGACGATCCCCTTCGCTCCGGCCACGAGAAAGTTCAGCGCGAGGATGAGCACCAGGACCCGCTTGATGGAGCGGATCCGGTTCGCGTCGTTCATTTCCAAAGTCTATCAGGCCGCACTATGATGGAGCCATGCCCCTCGAGGCCGGCGGCCGCGCCTGCGTGAATTGCGGCGATCCCTTCCCGGGGCCGGGCGATCTGTGCCCGGACTGCACGCCGGCGGCCTCCCGCCAGGGCCAGCCCGACTCGGGACTCTGCCCCCATTGCGCGGCGCCGATCCCGTGGGAGAAAGTCAATCGCCTGAGCCGATCGCGTGCCGATGGAACCGTCGAAGTGCTCTACTACTGTCCCGCCTGCCGCGCCGTTCTTGAAGCGGCGTGCTGGATCCAGACGCGTTGAGCAGGCAGGGAGCCGGAAGCAGGAAGCCGGAAGCTTCGGTCAACGGTTGGGTTTGGGCGCCTTCTCGTAACCCGCCAGAATTTTCTTGTACCCTTCCTCTTCCCGTATTGGATCCAGGTCCCGGTCCCGGGTGATCCAGTCGAAATCGCGGAAGCCCGCCTCGACCGCGCGTCCCAGCGCGGCCACCGCCTCCGCCTTGCGTCCGGCCCCGGCGTGCAGGCACGCGATGTTGTAGAGGGCCGCGGCGTAGTCCTGGAACTCCGCCTGATCCTTGGCCCCCTCGATCGCCGCCACGAGCTCCCCGTACGTCTTGAACGCCTCGGCCTTCAACCCCACCCGGGACTGGAAAAGGGCCGCGTTGAGGAGCTTGCGGTAGCCCGTCAGCCGGTCGTCCCCGGTGAGCGTCGCCCGGCCCTCCTTCAGCTCCTGGGCGACGAAGGTCTCGAGGGGCGGCTTGTCTCCGAGCCGGTAGAGCGCGACGAGCTGTTCGCGATGGCGGTCTTCCCCCGACGGGAACGAAAGCCCCTGCAGCTGCTTCAGGACCGCCGCGTCCCCCAGTTCTCCAAGCGCCAGGATCGCGAGGCACTGGAGATACGTCGTGTACCGCATCGGCAGCGACCCGCTTTCGCGGAACCGGAGGGTGTACTCCGGGTCGGTGATGATTTTCCAGAGCACCGGCAGGCTGCGTTCGCGGCCGAAGCGCTCCAGCTCCACGAATTGACCGGGGTAGGTGCCCGTCGACCCCTCCTCGGAAATCATCCCGTCGAGGATCTTCTCCACGACGATCTGGTGGTGGATCCCGATCACCTCGTTCGCGTCCTCCTTCCGGACCCTCTTCGCCGCCACCCCCTCCTGGAGGAATTCCACCGCCTTGGGCCCGATCGCCGCCAGCGCCTCTCGAGCGGCCTGGCCGATCTCGGGCTTGAGGTCCTGCAGCAGGTCCGCCAGGGGGCCGATGGCCATCTCCGATTGCGCGAGACCGAGGGCGCGGATGGCGCGACGCCGGATTCCCAGGTCTTCGTCCTTCAGCGCCCGGATCAGCTCGGCCTCCGCCCGGAGGCCCACCGTTTCGAGGTACTCGAAGCAGACTTTGCGGACTTCGGGGTTCTTGTCGCTTCGGTACAGTTCCGCCAGGCGGTCGTAGACCTTTTCGCTCCGGATCTTTCCGAGGGCCGGGATCGCGGCGATCCGCACCTTGGGATTCGGGCTGTCGAGCGCCCGGATGAGCGGGGCTTCGGCCCGGGCGCCCTGGTCGACGAGATACTCCAAGGCGGCCGTCCGCAGCTCGTCGACCGTCTCGCGCTGGAAGAGGTCCGCCACGGCGTCGAGGGCGCGCGCGGTCCGCGCCGCCTTGACCGCCTCGAGCGCCTTGCGCCGGACGGACTCTGAAGGCGCGCGCAGGCCTTCGATGAGATGGGATTCCGCCTTCGCGCCGGCCCGGGCGTAAATCCCGAACGCCTCGTCCAGGATGCCCTGGGTGACCTCCAGCTTCAGCAGCCTGGCGACGGGCTCCACGAGGTCCTCGGCCGGGGTGTTCATCGCGTTGAGCGCGCGGAGCGCGTCGTAGCGGACGCCGACGTCGGCGTTGGCGAGGAACTTGAGGAGATGCGGCCGGGCCGGCTCGCCCGCGGACTGGAGGAGCGCGAAGATCCGGTCCTTGATCCCCTTGACCTGTTCGCGGTCGAAGAGGGCCGCCGCCCTTTCGAGGCACTTGACGCTTTTCAGGGCGGTCAGGGCCTCGACCGATCCCAGCCGGAAGGTTTCCTCGGGGTGGTCGAGCGCCTCAATGAATTGGTCCTCGGCCTTCGCCGCGTTGCGCTTCAGGTACTCGAACGCGGCGTTCCGGACGGCGCGGTCCTCCGTTTTCGACCGGAACATCTCGCAGGCCTTGGAAACGCCGGCGGCCGTCCCGATCCCGGTGAGCAGTTCGAGGCACCCCTTGCGGACCCGGTGGTCGGAGTGGTCGAGCGCCTCCACGAGCGGTTTCTCGGCCCGCTCCCCCGCGGCCTCGAGGGCCTTGCGCGCCTCCTGCCGGTCGGTTTCGTAGGGGGCGGCGAGCTGCTCGATCCACCCCCGGATTTTCTCGTCGGAGGGCGGGTCCTGCGTCGCCGAGGCGAGCGCCCCGGCCAGCAGGGCGGCCATCCACAGGTGGCGCGTCGTGAGGCTCATGTTCTATTGGACGTAGGCCGGTCGGCGCGAGTCGGCATCCTGGCGGCGGGCCGGCCGGTTCTTCACAAGTTGCGGACCCATACCGGGACCACGACGGTCCCCGGAGTCCGGACAAGTCGAATCGTGGACATGCGGCTCAGGAAGGAGGCCGCGCCGGGGTCGGCACCTCCTCCCAGCACCTCGATCCGCACATCGACGGTGATGGGCTCGCGCCCCACGCGATCGACCAGCACGTTGATCATGACGCCACCGGCCGCCGGCATTTTTTGCTGGATGTTGAACTGGTGGAACCCGATGGCCTTGGACGTCTCTTGAAGGAGCTGGTTGCGGTCCAGGGCCTGCACCGCCGGAATCTGGACGAGCAGCTGCTGAAGGTCGGGCCACGTCGGGCCGAAGCGATAGCCGACCACGGGCCCCTGCATCTCTTCGGTGACCTGGCAGTAATTCAAGGCGCACATGTCGGTCGCCTCCTTTCCTGGCGTCCCGTACGGACTCGCTCCCGAACCGCGGCCTGATTGTACTCCCGCCCGAGGGGGAGGAGCCGAATCATTGACCGGACCAGACTCGAAGGACCATAATCCCGCCGTGCCTTCGCTCATGCTGTCACCCCTGGTCGTCACGGCGAAGGCCCGATTTCAGCAAATCCAGGCCAGGAAGGTCGGCGCTCCCCCCCCGCCTGCCGAGTTCACCACGTACATCGATCAGATCGGCGCTGCGATCGTCAAGGGCCACGACCTGTGGAGAGACCTGGCGCAATTCACGCCTTTCATGATCAATGGCACTGTCGCGACCGGCGGCAAGCTTCAAGGACCGGACATGGGACCTTTAATCCTTTTGGTCGCGCCCTCCAACGGCGCCCAAGGCAACGCCGCCCGCTACAGCGCGGCCGTCGCCAAAGCCATCGGAAAGGCGTGGAAGACACTCGAACAGAGCGTGCAGGGCAACCTGCTTTATCCGATGTTCGCCTCGGTCCCGGGAGGGTTCGCCCCCCCAACGCCCTGCGTGCCGGCATTTTTTGCCAGCTTTTCCTCCCTGGCGATCCAGGCCGGGCCGCTGACGGACATGATGAAGACCGAGCTGGGCGCCCCCGGACCATTCAGCGACGCGCTGTTCGAATCCATCGCCTCCGGATTCGAACTGGCGGCGAATCAGTGGAAGGCCATGCAGCAGGTCACCAACATCATGGGCCAGGGCCCGGCGCCCGTGATGGGCGGGCCGGTCATGGGGGGCACGACAATCCCGGGCTTCCCCTTCAAGATGTGAAACCCGCCGCGCGGGCCGGCGATCAACCGATTCGCTTGATCCCCCTCGGGGCCTTTGCGCCAATCAGCTCATCGGACGATTGAAGCGCCCCGAAGCAGAGCCTCGTCGCTTGGAGGTTTCTCGGCACGCTTCGGGGCACCATGCAGCGTGCGGCGAACCGGTGATAGAGCGTGGTTCGCCGCTCTGCTGCATGGTGGACCTGAAGGGGTTCGAACCCTCGACCTCGTGAATGCCATTCACGCGCTCTCCCAGCTGAGCTACAGGCCCATCCCATTTTTGCCGGGCGCGGGGAGAGCGATTCTAAGAGCGACGGATGAGCTTTGCAACACCCCCGCTTCGAACCCAGACGACCCCCGCACCGGCCGCGAGGACCGCGAGGACGACCAGCGTCCAGTTCGTCCGCTTCGCCACCTCGGCCGCCGTCTGCGCCGCGGGCTCGACGACGAGCCGCTTGATCCCGTCGAGATACGGCGCCGGATCGGCAAGGAAGGCCGCGAGCACCGCCGTGCCGAACACGGCCCCCTTGTTCCGCCAGATGAA